>CACZOT010000362.1 GCA_902782795.1 uncultured Eubacteriales bacterium
AAAGAATCGGTCTCGCGGGCCGCAGTCCATCAAAGAGCAGATACGCCCCGCGCGCGGGCTGCAGGGCGGCGCAGGACCCCGACGGCTGAAGCCGTCGGGGTCCTGCGCGCAAGCGTCCTCCGAGATCCACACAAAGCTTTTCGGTGCATGACGACGTGCCATGCGCGACCGTCACCTCTTTCGCCGCAATTCCCGCAGCTGCGCGGCAAGGGCGAAATACTGTTCGTTGAGCTGCGCGGGATCGTCGCCCTTGCGCGGCGCGGAAAGTCGCGCGGAGAGCTCCGCCATGCGCATTTCCAGCACGGCAATGGCGACCGCGGCCTCCTCGCCGGATCGGTCGGGCCGCTCCAGGGCGGCGCGGCGCTCCTCCCAGGTGCCCTCAAAGGCGTTCAGTGAGCGCCTCTCAAAGAAGACCAGCCGGGTGGCGACTGCGGAGACAAAGCGCTCGTCGTGGCTGACCAGCAGCACCGTTCCTGCATACTCGCGCAGAAGCGGCTCAAGCGCCTCCATCGTGTAGACGTCGAGATGATTGGTGGGCTCGTCGAGCAGGAGAAAGTTCGCGTCGGAGAGCATGAGCCGTGCCAGGGCAATCTTGGCCTTTTCACCGCCGGACATGGTCCCGACCGGCGCGAACACCGCCTCTCCACGGATCCCCAACCGCGCCAGGACCGTGCGCGCGTCGGAGCGCGCCTGGGCGCCCGGCGCGCTCATACCGTCCATGGCGTTATCGAGAGCGGTGCGGGAAAAATCGAGAAGCTCGGCATGATCCTGTGCGAACACCGCGGGAACGACGCCCGGGCTCAGGCGGACGCGCGGATCGTTCCCGGCCGCGATGCGCCGCACGAGGCTGGTCTTCCCACAGCCGTTGGGCCCGATGAGGGCCGTCCGCGAGCCGGTCGGCAGGCGCATGCCCGCGTCCTCCAGCAGGATCTTCCCGCCGACGCGCATCGTCAGGCCGCGGATCTCCAGAACCGTCCGGGAGACCACGGGCTTCGCGCCGCCCAGCCGCATGCGGATGACGGGATCCTCCCGCACGCGTTCCTTCTCTTCCAGGTGGCTGAGGCGGCTCTCGATGGCCTTGCGCTCCTTGGCGATCTTCTCCGCGATCACCGCGCCGCCGCCGCGCGTGTGCAGCCGCGCTTCGCTGTTGCCCATGCGCTTGGGGGTCTGGCGTATCTGCGAGGCTTGCTCCTTCTTGTACTGGATGACCTTCCGAAGCCGCGCCTGCTCTCCGCGGTACTGTTCGTACTCGAAGCGCCTGTGCTCCATGCGGCGCTCGCGCTCGGCGACGTAGGCGGCGTAGTTTCCGGGGAAGACCTCGATCTCCCCGTCGCGCAGCTCCACGATGGACGTGCAGACGGCGTCGAGCAGGGCACGGTCGTGCGAGACCAGCAGGAGCGCCCCGTCGAAGGACAGGAGCTGGCCGCGCAGCAGGGCGACGCCCGGCGCGTCCAAATCGGTGGTGGGCTCGTCGGCCAGGAGCAGCCGCGCGCCGGAGGAAAGGGCCTCGGCGATGCGCCGCCGGGTCTTTTCGCCGCCGGAGAGCCCGTCGCGCTTCTCCTCAACGCGGAACAGGGAACCGAGCCGGTCGTCCATCGGGCCGCCGGAATCCTCGCCGTATTGGTGGATGTAGGAAAGGGGGAACGGGCAGGTCACCGTGCCGGTGTCCGGCAGGAGTTCGCCCGCAAGGACGCGCAAAAACGAGGTCTTGCCGGCACCGTTTTCGCCGACCAGCCCGACGCGCTCGCCTTCATGGATGGAAAAATGGGGGATGCGGAGCACGCTCTTCGCCCCAAAGGACAATGTGATATCGTTTGCTTCCAGGATGCTTTGCGACAAGTGGCATTCCTCCCGCCAAATATAGGATGGGACCGCGGAAGGAGAGACGCTGACCCCGGACGAGCCCATTCTGGGCAACAAAAAACAGAGCTTCCCTCCACCGCTGGAGACAGCATGCCACGCCGGCAGGGCAGGAGCCTTGCCGGATAGGGGGATGCCGTCAAACGTCAGCGGATGTTCTTCATCGTGCGGGATGCCCTGCGCTTTCTGTGGAATCGATTGTGCGTGCCGATTGCGTATCGGTCGGGGTCAAACCCAGTATAGCGCGTTTGTAGCGGGGCGTCAATCCCTGTTTTCCTGCGAAGATGGGCCCTTGTGCGGATATACGGATGGCGTTGAGGAAGAGAGGATGAGAGCGGGCGGGAGGGGCGCACCGCTCGGGACGGCCTTCGGCCACCCCTCGCGACGCGCCCCTCCCGCCCGCGCGCGAAAAGCAGCGGGAAGCTGGAAGGCTCGCGGCCCGCGAGGCCGGGACGATCGGGATCCTTTCGCCGGGAAGGAATTGCTTCGGGAGCAATGGGCCACGCCG
>CACZOT010000363.1 GCA_902782795.1 uncultured Eubacteriales bacterium
GGCAGGCGGTGCGATTATGGCGAAGATCCTCATCGTGGAAGACGAAGTGAAGCTGGCCCGGTTCGTCGAACTGGAGCTCATGCACGAGGGCTACGAGGTCGACAAGGCCCATGACGGCCGCGCCGGCCTGGAGATGGCGGAGCAGGGGGATTACGCGCTGCTCCTCCTGGACGTGATGCTGCCCGGCCTGAGCGGCCTGGAGCTGCTGCGCCGCCTGCGCCGCTCCAAGGATACGCCCGTGATCGTCGTCACGGCGCGCGACGCCGTCATGGACAAGGTCACGGGGCTGGATATGGGCGCGGACGATTATATCACCAAGCCCTTCGAGATCGAGGAGCTGCTCGCCCGCATCCGCGCCACTCTGCGCGCCCGCCAGCCGGCCCAGCGCGCGCCCGAGGAGGAGACTATCGCTTCCGGGCCGCTCGCGCTGAACATATCGCGCCACGAGGTGCGCTACGGCGGCGAGGAGATCAGTCTCACGAACCGGGAATTCTCGCTGCTGCAGACCCTCATGCAGAACAAGGAGCTCGTGCTCACGCGAGAGCAGCTGCTCGAGAAGGTCTGGGGATACGAATGGGCGGGGGATACGAACGTCGTGGACGTGTATATCCGCTATCTGCGCCAGAAGATCGACGACCATTTCGGCGTGAAGTACCTCTACACCGTGCGCGGCGTCGGCTACGCCTTCCGCGAGGCTCAGGGCGAGGAGGATTAGCATGCGCGAAGAGAGCACCCGCGTCACCTCCACGGCCAACCGCATGGGGCGCGCCTGGTTCCGGCGGCTGCTGGGGCTGTTCATCTGGCTGGATCTCGTGCTCGGCGTCCTGGCGCTGGGCTTTTGCGTCTATACCGCGGAGCGCGCCGAGCTGAAGAGCGCCTGGAGCCCGGATATCCAGCGCGAGGTGCATCTGTTCCGGGGCAGAGGTCTGCCGTACTGGGCCTTCCGCGGCCTGGACGGGGAATGGGTGGAGGTGGACATCGGCGGCTTCGTGCGTTCGGCCATGCCCTTCGCGCAGACGCTCCTGGCCGTGGAGTTCATCGAGCTGTGCCGCCAGGGCATCTGGGGCGCGCACCGGGCCCGCAAGCTCCTGCGGCCCATCGACCGGATGGCCGCCGCCGCCCGCGAGCTGACGCGCCTGCAAAACCAGCCCAAGAGCGCCTCTGAAGGGGAAAAGCTCCAGGGCCTGGAGGAGGCCATCGGCCGCATTGAGCCCGGCCAGCAGCTGCGCACGGGCGATATCGAGCTCGAGGGCCTGGAGAAGGCCATCAACGCCATGCTCAGCCGCATGCACGAGTCCTACCGCCAGCAAGCGCAGTTCGTCTCTGACGCCTCCCACGAGCTGCGCACGCCCGTGGCGGTCATCCAAGGCTATGCGGGCATGCTCGACCGCTGGGGCAAGAGCGATCCCAAGGTCCTGGACGAGGGCATCGAAGCCATCCGCAGCGAATCCGATTATATGAAAAAGCTCATCGACCAGCTGCTATTTCTCGCCCGCGGCGATACGGGCCGCAACCGCATGGAGCTCAAGAAGGTATCCCTGGACGCCCTCGTGCGCGAGGCAAGGGACGACGCAGCGCTGATCGATCCGGACCACGAGTGGATCGTATCCGGCGAAGAGGACGTATACACCCGAGCTGACGCGGACATGCTCAAGCAGTGCGTGCGCGTCCTCACCGAGAACGCCAGCCGCTATACGCCCAAGGGCGGGAGCGTCCGCCTGCGCGCCATGGCAAATGCCAAGGGCGAGGCCTGCTTTGAGGTGCAGGACACCGGGGCGGGAATCTCAGGCGCGGATCTGGAACATATCTTCGATCGGTTTTATCGCGCCGACGCCGCCCGCAGCCGCGAAAATGGAGGCACCGGCCTGGGGCTGAGCATCGCAAAGTGGATCGTCGAAAACCACGGCGGGCACTTCGAAGTGCTTTCCCGCGAAGGGCTCGGCACGCGATTCACCGTGTGCCTGCCCGCGTGGAAGGATCCCACCTGACGGGGGAACCCAATGGGGCTCGGAGCCGCGCCCCCCTCCGGGGGACGGTCTCCTCGCCCGTCTCAGCGGCTGCGGCCGCTGAGACGCATCGCGCGCACAAGAAGATTGGCGGTCCATTCCTGCCCGCTTTGCGCCATCATGACGGAATGAAATTGCGCCAGACCGGACATGATAGGGGCGGAGGTGTTTGCCATGAGGAGCAAGCCGAGAAAGCGCAAGACACGGGTAGAGGGGTTCGGCGCGGAAAACATCGCGTCTGCGGGGGAGTGCACCGGGCTCGTGCCCGCGCTGCCGGAAACTGACGCGGAGGAAGAGCGATTGACGGACTTGTATCGCGTTCATGAACCGAAGCGCGCGGATGATCACTGACGTTCCGCGTGCTGGAATCGAGTATAGCGCTCAGAATGGAGTTTATTGATTTTGGGAAAACTTGAGAATCTCTCTTGCTTTTTTGGGGGACGGGTGGTATACTTCATTTTGTTGAGCAAAACAGCATATGGGGCATTAGCACAGTTGGTAGGACGAAGGTTCCGTACTGTCGCCCAGAATGGCAAGAAGGATCGACGATTTACCGGAAGGTAACAATTTGGACAACCTGCACAAAAAGCAGGAGGAAAATTTGGGGCATTAGCACAGTTGGTAGCGCGCAACGTTCGCATCGTTGAGGTCAGGGGTTCGAATCCCCTATGCTCCACCACACAGCGTCCGAAAACAATGTTTTCGGACGCTTTTTCATGTTTTGTGGCATAGGAGAAAGACATAAAATGAGAGAATGCATAGCAATATAGACATATAGGGACGCGTCTCAAATCACTTTTTATATCGAATTCATGCTGTTTTTATATATTTTGGCAGACTTCTCCCTGCATA
>CACZOT010000364.1 GCA_902782795.1 uncultured Eubacteriales bacterium
AACTCGTACTCACTCCAGCGGATCTTCGCCGGGCGGATGCTCTCTTCCACGTCTCCTCCCTCCGATCTATCTAATATCGTTTATTAGTTTACTGCATATCGCTTACCATGTCAACACGTCTATGTGACAATATTATGACATTCCTGCTGTTTTGTCTTATTGCAAAGCGCTCGGAATTATGGTATCATGCCTCCAGATGTCCCGGCGCCACGCGCCAGAAAGAGATGTTGAAAACCACATGGCCTATGATAAAGCCTTTATCGCCGCGAAGCTGCACAAATGGGAAGGCGTGCTGACAGACCTCGCCCTGCCCGAATATGACCAGCTGCCCGCGCTGGACCTGTACATGGACCAGGTGGTCTCGCTGGTCTCGGGCTATCTGTCCTTCATGCAGCAGGCGGACGCGGAAAAGCTGATCACGCCCAGCACCATCAACAATTACGTGCGCATGAAGGTCATGCCGCCGCCTGTCAAGAAGCGCTACACGCGCGTGCACATCGCCTATCTGGTAATCATCTGCTCGCTCAAGCAGACGCTCTCCATCGCCAATATCCAGCGGCTGCTGCCGCTCGCCCTCACCGAGGACGAGGTGCGCGATATCTACAACGAGTACATCGATATCTACCGCCTCTCCTGCGTCTCCTTCATCGATCAGGTGCAGGCCTACGCCGCTCATGTCCTCGACCCCGCCTATACCCAGGAGAAGCAGGTCGTAGACCTGGTCTATACCTCCGCTGTCACCGCCTCCCTCGCCAAGCTCCTCACCGAGAAGCTCCTCGCCTATCGCGACGAGAGCGACCTTTCCAAGGTGTAGCCGGGCCTATTTGGAGGCACGGCGGGGCTTTGCCCCGCACCCCGCTTAAGGGCCATTGGCCCTTAAGAATCCCATATTGGGGGATTTCTGTAAGACGTAATACAGTTGTCCTCTCGAAAAAAAGAGCTCCGGTATCCTCGCGAAAGGATACCGGAGCCTTTTCCTATACTATCCCCCAATTGAGGGGTCCAGGGGGAATCATTCCCCCTGGCAGGGTGCAGGGACGGAGTCCCTGCCGGGGGCCCCCTGGCAGGAGTGCAAGGGCAGAGCCCCCGCCCTACAGCATCCGCTCGTCGCGTTCGCGGCGGCGGCGAGCGTCGATGCGCAGCTGCACGCAGAGGATCGCGCCCACACCGAGCGCGGCGATGGCGGCCCCCGGCAGCCAGGCGGGCGCGCCCCGGCCCGCGTCGTCCGGATCCGGAGCGGTCGCGATCTTCGGCTTCTCCTCCACCTGGATGGCGAGCTCGACCGTCTCCTCCCAGCGCTCGCCCGCGGCGTTCTCGCAGGAGATCACGAGCGTGCCGCGATTCTCGCCGAGACGGCCCGCGCCGACGAACAGGTTCGTGCGGCCGACGGCCGTCGCGCCGGGCGCGATCTCGCCCACGAGCACGCTCTGCGGCGCCGCGAGGAAGGGCAGATCGAAGGCGAGCAGAGCGTTGTAGAGCGTGCCTCGGCCCATGTTCATCAAATCGATCTGGAAAGCAAGGCTGTCCCCCTCGACGGCGCGCTGGGGCAGGAGCACTGCGGAATGCTCCAGGCGCATGGGCTCGTGGATCTCCAGCCAGACGCTCTCCACAGAGGTGAACTGCGCGCCGCTGTCGTCCTCGTACTCGCAGGCGACGCGCGCCTCGAACCAGCCCGGCGCGGCGTCCGGCAGGACGTACAGCGGGAAGGCGATCGCAGCGCTCTCCCCGCGGCCGATGCGCTCCACCCAGACCGAGGCCGCGCCGTCCGGGATGCAGGCCGCGCAGCCCTCCAGGGTGAATTTGCAGTTGCGCGCATCGCTGTAGCGGCCGGGGTTCGAAATGGTGACTGTCAGCGTCGCCCGCGCGCCCGCCTCGAGCGGGTATCTGTCCAGAGCGCTTCCCGCCGCGATCAGCCGCAGGGCCGCGAACCGCCCCGCCGCGCGGGCCGGAGCCGCGCCCAACAGCAGCGTCAGGCAGACCAGAAGCCAAACCTTACGGGAACAAAGACGCATCGTTTCCCCACCTCCCGCTTCCGAGGATATCACGCGCGCCTTACGTTCCGGTGACGAAATCGACCGTATCCGCGCCGGGGCGTGCGCCTCTCCCAAAGAAACCCAGGGCCGCGGTATCCTTCCGTGAGGAAACCGCGGCCCATTTTTCGAGGGAGCCGCCGTTACAGGATCCGGATGTTCTCCACCACGGGTTTTCGGAAGATCGGCCGCAGGCGGGCGCGGACGGACAGCGCGCACACGCCCCACAGCAGCGCGAGGAACACGGCGGGCAGCGCGGTGAGAGCGCTGAGGAGCGGACCAATGGGCCATTGGGACAGCCCGGACGCGCAGGCGGCCACCGCCAGGTACGCCGCCCAGCCGACGCCGCCGCCCACGGCGATCAGGCGCGTGATCTGGCGCGTATAGCTCCGGACGATCACGCGGCGCGAGGCCCCCACGGCGCGCATGGTGCCGATCTGCCGCTCCTCGGAGAGGATACGCCCGGACACGGCGGAATTGATGAGCGCCACGGTGAAGGCGAACACCAGCACGGCGCCCACGGCGAACGCGGAGAGGATCGCGCTCCAAAGGGCCCGGTCCGAGCGCGCGCGCTCGTATTCGTCGCCGAGCCAGGCTCCGTCCGCGCGCGCGGCGATAGCGGAGAGCCGTTCGGAGATCGCGGCGCGCGTCTGAGCGTCCGGCTCTCCCGCGAGGGTGATCTCAAAGCGCGTATAGTTGGCGTCCAGGCCCAGGGCGGCGAGGCCCTGCTCGGTGGTGACGACGGTGACGTCGCCCGTGAAGCCGTCCGGTCCCTTCCGCGACACCGCGCCGATGAGGGGCGAGGCGTCCCGGCGCGTGACGTCCTCGGGGTACTGCCCGTCGCGGCCCTTCGCTTCCCAGCTCATGAACCAGGCCAGGTCGATCCGCTCCCCGGCGAAAAACGTATCGTTCTCGTGGATGATCTTCTCCTCCGGCATGCCCTCCTGCATGTAGCGCTGCGCGTAACTCTCATCCGTGGAGGAGCGGCCGTAGCCGTAGCCGTAGGAAAAGGCGCCCGCGCCGGGATCCACGCTGAAGGTCATGTGCTCGAAATAGCTCTGCGGAGCGGCGACGACGACCTCGCGCCCGGCGTTGATCGCCTCGATATCGATCCGCCCGTCGTAGACGGAGCCCTCCATCTGGGCGAGGGACTGATCGTCCACGGCGATCAGCCGCACGGGGAGGAGCTCCCGGTCGATGCCGAACCGCTCGCGGAAGAGGCGGTACTTCTCGTGCTCGGGCCACTCGCCCGCGAGGTCCTCCGCCCACAGGCGCCCGCCCATGTCCAGGACGTACCGCGCGTAGGCGGGGCCCTCCGGGAAGTAGCGGGAAAAATCCGGATCCCAGCCGTCGCCGGTGATATAGGCGCTGGGCTCGTCCAGGAGGATATTCACCACGCCCTCCTGGAGCGTGGCCACGTTCCCGACCAGGGGCGTGTTCTGGATATCCCGCTTGTCCAGGGCGCTCAGGCGCCTGTTGCCAAAGTCCCAGTTGCCGTAGTCCATCTCCCGGCCCCAGCCCAGCGAGATCACGTAATCATACGGAATGGTATTGGCCAGGTTCTGCAGAAACGTCGCCCCGAAGAACGAGAACGCGGCCACCAGCAGTGTTCCCGTCAGCACCAGCGCCATGATGGCGACGGAGCGGCCGCGGTGGAAGCTCAGATCGCGCGCGGCGAGGAGGGCCTCCGGGAGGAAGCGCTTGCGGCTCCGGGTGTGAGTAACCTTCTGGCGGCGGAGCATCTCCACGTCGCGCAGGGCCTGCATGGGGCTGACGCACGCGGCTTTCCGGATGGGCCGGGCCGAGGCCGCGGTCAGGAAGAGCGCGCTCATGCCCGTCACCGCCCCCACCAGGAGCGGCGGCGCGGAGAAGACGGCCGCGGGCAGGATGCGGCACAGCGCCCAGAGGACCAGCAGCGCGCCTCCCACGCCCAAGGGAAGGGTCGCGAGGCCCAGGCCCAGCGTCTCGCGGCGCAGGATGCGGCGCAGCTGGGTCTGCGTGGCGCCGATGGCCCGCAGCATGCCCACCTGGGCGCGGCGCTTGTCCGCGTTGGCGGAAACCGCCGCCGCCACGCCCGCCATGGAGGCCCCCACCAGCGCCAGGGCGATCGCCGCAATGCCCAGCAGCACCCCGCGGTTCATCAGCACAAATTCCAGGATCTCCCCGTTGAGGCGCAGGGCATCCCCGACCGTCCTGTCGGCGGACCAGCGCACGGCGATCTGCTCCGCGTACGGCGCGAAAAAATCCCGCAGCGCCATGAGCCGGGAAGGCCAGCCCACGGCCTGCACGAAGGTGTTGATCACGGGACGGCTCCCCACGACGAGGGGCTCCTCCGCGCTCACCCAGGCGCAGGCCAGAGCTGCCGCCAGCGGGTCCCCCTCGGGCTGGAAGGCGTCCAGCGTCGCCTGGTTGGCCACGAGCCCGGTGATGGTGAAGGCGCGCTCTTCCGTCGCGGCCATGGTCTTTTCGCCGTCCCAGCCCGCGAGCGTCAGCGTGATGGAATCCCCCACCTTCGCCTCTGCGCGCATGCGCCACAGGGCCGCCGGCTCCACGGCGATCTCGCCCGGCCGCTCGGGCCAGCGCCCCTCGGTCAGGCGCGCGTGCAGGACCCGGACGGCGTCCCCGTCGTACGAGGCCGCGGCAAAGGATTCGCGCTCGTTCTTCCCCACGGCGGCGAAGAGGAGCCGCTGCTCCGTCGCGCGCATCCGGAAGCCCTCGGGAAAGAGGGAGGCGAGCTCCGCTCCTTCGGAATTGAGGAAGCGCCAATCCGCCTCGCCGTAGGTATCCCGGTAGTGCCTCTCGTAGCTGGCCAGCAGGCACCCGGTTCCGAGGACGCAGACCGAAAGGAAGAACACCGCCAGCGTGATGCCGATGAACAGCACCCTGTTCTGGCTGCGGCGCTGGCGCAGATTGCTGGATACGATCGTGCCGATGGTCACCTTACGCATGCCCGGCACCCTCTTCCTCCCGAGCGAGCGGATCGAGGCTGTCGAAGACAATTCGGCCGTCCTCCAGGCGCAATATGCGCTCGGACTGCTCGGCGATGCGCAGATCGTGCGTAACGAGGACGAGCGTCGTTCCCGTCTCCACGCTCGTCTCCCGCAGCAGCTCCAGCACCTCGCGGCCGGATTTGCCGTCCAGGTTGCCGGTGGGCTCGTCCGCGAAGAGGATCGCGGGCTTGTTGGCCAGAGCCCTGGCGATGGCCACGCGCTGCTGCTGCCCGCCGGACATGGCCCCGGGCAGATGATCGAGCCGGTGGCCGATGCCCAGGCAATCGATCAGTTTTTGGATGTGCTTCTCGTCCGGCTCGCCGCCGTCCAGCATCACGGGCAGGAGGATGTTCTCGTAAGCGGTGAGCTCCTGCACGAGGTTATAGGCCTGGAACACGAAACCGAAGCGCCTCCGCCGCAGGATGGAGAGCTGGTCGTCCGTGTAGCGGTCCAGGGCCTCGCCCTGAAAATCGATGCGGCCGGACGTCGGATTCTCCAGGCCGCCTAACATGTGCAGGAGCGTGGATTTGCCCGAGCCGCTTGGGCCTGTGATGGCCACGAACGAGCGCTTTTCGATCGCTAGGGTGACTCCGTCGACCGCCTTGACCTTCGCCTCGCCGCTCAGGTACGTTTTTTTCAGGTTTTCGCAGGAAAGGATCGTCATTCCCCTCACCTCCCGCCATTACGATAACATGCCAACCTTACGGAAACGTGACGCCTTGCGCCTACGTTCTCCTGCGGCCCCAACGTGTTCGGCCTGCGGGCCGAACACGTTGGGGCCGCCTTGGCAGAGGGGGCTCCGCCCCCTCTGCACTTCCCCGAGTTACCACTCGCGTCGCTTCGCGCCGCGGCCATCCGCGCAAGAAGGGCGCGCCTCCGGCGCCCCCTTCCCGCGCTCTGCGCCCACGCGCGCTGCGCCAGTTTTCCTTCCCAGCTTCACAGCCCGTGAG
>CACZOT010000365.1 GCA_902782795.1 uncultured Eubacteriales bacterium
TGCCGCAGATGGTGGGCCAATCGGCGTCGCCGTCCATGTAGAACTTGACTTCGCCCTCGCCCCACCAGCCGCAGTTGTTCACACCCCAGGCCAAGTACGTGCCCACGTACTGCCCGCGGCCGCGCACGCCGTCCAGAATGGTGTAGACACCCTTGTACGGGAGGGGATTGACGCGCCGGAAATGCGCATGGAAGTAGGCGATATCCGGGCCCTGGGGGCCGAGCTCGTAATTGATCTGATAGAAGACGGTGGCGCTCTTGTCGCCGATGTTCTCCAGCGTGATGCGGCATTCGCTCCGGAAGGGCATGGGCCAGTAGCAGTTAAAGCCGCTGCCGGGGTTCACGCACACGGCCAGAGAACTCACCTGAGCGAACTTCCCCCAACCCATGCAGAAGAAATCGCCCACGGGGCATTCGACGGAGGGATGCTCCGCCCCGTCCCAATAGACGCGCAGGATGCAATCCCGCCAGACGGCGGCGAGAGTCATCCAGATCTGCGTGATGCGGCCCTCGCCGCGGATGCGCGCCAGCTCCAGCGTCTCGCCCGGCTGAGCGATCAGATAGGGGTTGACCTTCCAGCCCGTGCCCAGGTCCCGCGCGGCCTCGCGGGCGGTGCCTTCTTCCAGGGGCGTGCGGCCGCCCATGCCGGGCTCGCCGGTGCGGTTTTCCGGGGAGATAGAGCGGCTGACGGCCTGGCGGACGCGAAACAGATCCTCCATGGGGGATTCCTCCTTTTTTCTCCGCGGTGCTTGGTCCTGAAAGCATTATACCCGACCGCCAGGCGCGGCGCAATCCATAGGAGTGTGCTTGCGCGACGAAAAAAACGAAATGGTTTTCGCTTGTCTTTTCGCGGTGGTTTGATGTATACTGTTGGCCGGGAAGCCGATGCGAAGGAAGTCGTTTTTCCATGAACGCGAAATTTACCCGGAACCAAACGCGAATCTGGCTGGCCTGCTTCGTCGCCTACGCGGCGGCCTACGTGGCCAGACTGAACATGGGCGCGGCCCTCTCGAGCCTCATCGAGGATATGCGCCTCACCGACGCCCAGGGCGGTATGTTCCAGACGGTGTTCGCCCTGGTGTACGCCGCGGGACAGCTGGTGAACGGCGCCATCGTGGACCGGATCAGCGCCAGGCGGTACGTGTCCGCGGGATTGCTGCTCTCGGGCGTGTGCAACCTCTGCTTCGGGCTGATGCGCTCCTACGGAGCGCTCCTGGTCTTCTGGGGGCTGAACGGCGCGGCGCAATCCATGCTCTGGACGCCGATCGTCAAGGTGATGGCCGTTTGGTTCAAGGGAGCGAAGCGCACGCGCGCGTCCTTCGGCCTTTCGATGACGCTGGTCCTGGGCCATCTGACCGCCTGGGCGGTATCTGGCATGCTCGCGGCGCGCGTGAGCTGGAGGATGTCGTTCGTCATCCCGGCGGCGCTGGCGGCGGCCATCGCGGTGATGACTTATCTCCTCCTGCGGGACGAACCGGAGCCCGGCGAGGACGTGGGCGAACAGGATGAGGAACACCGCGCGGTCCACGAGCATCGCACCATGCCCCTGGGGGAGATGTTCCTCAGGACGGGCCTCGTCCTCGTGCTGGCCTGCAGCGTTTGCAACGGCTTCGTGCGGGATGGCATCATCGCCTGGGGACCGACCATCCTCGCCAAACTGGGCGGCGGCGCGGGCATCGGCTCGACGCTGTCCTCCCTGCTGATCCCCGTGCTGAACCTGCTGGGCCTCCTG
Organism: uncultured Eubacteriales bacterium; assembly: GCA_902782795.1. Taxonomy (GTDB): domain Bacteria; phylum Bacillota; class Clostridia; order Christensenellales; family Aristaeellaceae; genus UBA1224. The sequence goes on from CACZOT010000365.1 coordinate 1,732, forward strand.
CTGGCGCAGCGGGTGTACACCCTGCTGGGCTCGAACGCTCGGCGCTGCGTCGCGGCGCTGATGGGCCTGAGCGCGCTCCTGGCGTTGCTCCTGCACGCGGTGGGCGGCAGCCTCGTGGGCAGCGCGCTGGTGCTGGGGCTTTGCTGCGCGGCGACCTACGGCATCAACCCCATGCTCACGCAGTTCATCCCCATGGAATACGAAAACGCCGGGCGAGTGGGCCTGGTCGCGGGCCTGAGCGATTGCTTCATCTACCTGGGGTCGTCTCTGGCGGGAGTGGCCACGGGCGCGCTCAGCGACGCGGCGGGCTGGCCGCTGGTGTTCTCGGTCTGGTGCGCGGTGGCGGCGGCAAGCATGGTACTGGCGCTTCTCTCCGCGCCGGGCAGGGGACATCTGGAATAAACTCGCAACTCCCCGCCCGATCGATAAGCTCTTCTTATCGATCGGGCGGGGATTTCGTATTGATTGGCCTCCAGCGGTGTTTTATAATAAGGGCAACGCAAGCAAGGAGGCGACCATCATGGCGAATCTGATCGTTTATTATTCCCGCAAGGGGCAAAACTACGCCAACGGCTCCATCGTCGATCTGGCGAAGGGCAACACCGAGCGCGTCGCGGAATTCATCCAGAAGGCTGTGGGCGGCGATCTGTTCGAGATCGAGACCGCGCGCGAATACAGCAGCGATTACATGACCTGCATCGAGGAAGCCAAGGCGGAGCTGCGCGAAAACGCCCGGCCGGAGCTCAAATCCTGCCCGGAGAGCCTGGAGGGGTACGATACCATCTTCCTCGGCTACCCGAACTGGTGGGGGACCGCGCCCATGTGCGTCTTCACCTTCCTGGAGCGCTTCGACCTGACCGGCAAGAAGATCGTCCCGTTCTGCACGAACGAGGGCAGCGGCATGGGCAATTCCGAGCGCGATCTCAAGCGCGCCTGCAAGGGCGCGACGGTAGCCGCCGGGCTCTCCATCCACGGAACGGAGGCCGCCCGGAGCGAGGGCAAAGCCGCGGCCTGGGCGAAGAAGAACGTCTGAACGCGCGGCGATCAACGCAGGGGAGGGGTATCTATGAAAAGATGGATGGCGCTGTTCCTCGCCGCGCTGCTGCTCTGCACGGCTGCGGCGTTTGCGGACGAAACGCCGTCGGACACGCTGGTGGTGGTCTTCTCGCACGCGGGTGAGAACTACAACGTCGGTGTGGTCGAAGAGGGCAACACCATGAAGCTGGCGTGGATCATCGCCGAACAGACAGGCGCGGATCTTTTCGAGATCGAGCCCGCTGTCCCGTATCCGGAGAGCTACGAGGATTGCCTGGATATCGCCACGGCGGAGCTGCGCTCCGACGCCCGCCCGGAGTTCCTCGGCGAGGTCGAGAACTGGGCGCGGTATGAGACCGTGTTCGTCAGCTACCCGATCTGGTGGGGGCACCTTCCGCAGATCCTTTACACCTTCCTGGAGGCCTACGATTGGACGGGCAAGACCCTCGTCCCCTTCAACACCCACGAGGGCAGCCGCCAGGCCGGCACCTGGCGGGAGATCGAGGAAGCCGCGCCCGGAGCGACCGTGCTCCAGGGCCTGGCCGTCGTCGGCAGCACTGCCCAGAACGATCCGGAGACGACATCCGCCTCCGTGAGCGCGTGGCTCGCGGACCTCGGCCTGGGCGAATAAACGGGCTTTCCA
>CACZOT010000366.1 GCA_902782795.1 uncultured Eubacteriales bacterium
CCCGGACGGCCTCCAGGCCGGCCGGGATGCCCGAGCGGCCGCAGCTTCGCTGCGGAAAAAAAGGGAGGAGCCCGATTTGCAGGCACAGGGGTTTGACGAGATCAAGCGCATCGCGGAGAAGATGGCCGCAATCGAATATCGCTACCAGGAGCTCTCCGAGGAGCTTTCGCAGCCGGAGATCATGGCGGACATGGATCGCTACCAGCGGCTCTCACGCGAGCACAGCGAGCTGGCTGAAATGGTGGAGACGGCGCGCGCGTACCGCCGCCTTCTCGAGGAGATCGACGGCGCGCGGGAGATGGAATCCTCCGGCGACGAGGAGCTCGCCGCCATGGCCCGGGAGGAGCTCGCCCGGCTCGAGCCGGAGCTGGACCAGAAGACCGAGGAGGCGCGCATCCTCCTGCTGCCCAAGGATCCGGACGACCAGCGCAGCGCCGTGCTCGAGGTGCGCGCGGGTGCGGGCGGCGAGGAGGCGGCCCTGTTCGCGGCTGAGCTGCTGCGCATGTACATGCATTACGCCGATTCCCGCGGCTGGAAGGTGGAGCTTACCGACGAAGGCGCGACGGACATCGGCGGCGTGCGAGAGGCGGTGGCGCTCATCCAGGGCAAGGGCGTGTTCAGCCGGCTCAAGTTCGAAAGCGGCGTGCACCGCGTGCAGAGGGTGCCGGTCACGGAATCCGGCGGGCGCATCCATACCTCCACGGCGACGGTGGCGGTGCTGCCGGAGGCGGAGGAGGTCGAGGTGCATATCGATCCGAACGATTTGCGCATCGACACCTATCGCGCCAGCGGCGCGGGCGGCCAGTACGTCAACAGGACGGACTCCGCCGTGCGCATCACCTACCTGCCTACGGGCCTGGTTGTCACCAGCCAGGACGAGCGCTCCCAGATCAAGAACCGCGAAAAGGCCATGCGCGTCCTGCGCGCCAGGCTCTACGAGCAGCAGCGCGAGCAGGCCGAGAGCGAATACTCCGCCGAGCGCCGCGCCCAGGTGGGCACGGGAGACCGCTCCGAGCGCATCCGCACCTACAATTTCCCCCAGGACCGCGTCACGGACCACAGGATCGGCCTGTCGGTCTCGCGCATCGGAGACGTGATGAACGGCGATCTGGACCGCATCATCGACGCGCTCGTCCTCGCCGAGCAGACCAAAAAGATGGAGGCTCTCGGCGAGAACGGGATGGCCTGACCGCCCGCTTGCCCTTCAAGACGAAGAAAACGAGGATAATCACCATGCAGACAGAAGTTTTGGACGCCTACGATCCGGAGGCCATCGCCAAGGCGGCGGCCATTCTCAAGGACGGCGGTATCGTCGCCTTCCCGACAGAGACGGTCTACGGGCTCGGCGCGCTGGCGACGAACCCCGACGCGGTGAAGAAGATCTTCGAGGCCAAGGACCGCCCCGGAGACAACCCGCTCATCGTCCACGTGGCGGCGCTGGATATGATCCCGCCGCTGGTCGAGGGCACGCCGCCCCTGGATATGAACCTCCTGGCCGACGAATACTGGCCAGGCCCGCTCTCCATGATCATGCCACGCAGCCGCCGCGTGCCGGACGAGGTCACCGCGGGGCTGGATACCGTGGCCATCCGCATGCCCTCGAACATCGCCGCGCTCTCCCTCATCAAGGAGGCTGGGCCCATCGCCGCGCCGAGCGCCAACCGTTCCGGCCGGCCCAGCCCCACCACGGCCAAGCACGTCCTGGACGATATGGACGGCCGCATCCCCCTCATTCTGGACGGCGGCCCCTGCCGCGTGGGCCTGGAATCCACGGTGGTGGATCTCACCAGCACCCCGGCTCGCATCCTCCGTCCCGGCGGCGTCTCGCCCGAAGCCATCATGCGCACCATCGGGGAGGCCGAGGTGGACGGGAGCGTGCTCCGGCCCCTCGGAGAGGACGAGGTCGCCCGATCGCCGGGCATGAAGTACCGCCATTACGCGCCAGAGGGCCAGGTGACCATCGTCAAGGGCGCGAGGAAGCGGGTCGCCGCGCGCATCTGCGCCATGTACGACGAGGCGGTCAAAGCCGGGCTCAAGGGGGCCATCCTCGCCGCCAGCGGCAACCGAGCTCTCTACGGCGACCGCACCGTTCGCCTTCTGGGCAACGGCGCCGCGGAGCAGAGCCACGAACTCTTCGCCGCCCTGCGCGAAATGGACGATATCGGCGCGCAGGCCATCTTCTCTGAAGCCCTGGAGGCCAAGGATATCGGCCTGGCGTTCATGAACCGCCTGGGCCGCGCCGCCTCCTTCCGGACCGTGGACGCGAACGCGAAGGAGGGAAAGGCGTGAAGACCTGGCTCGGCGTCGCCCTGATCGTGCCTGTTTTCGCCATGGTGATGGGCCTCAAGACCCACCGCTTCGGCTGGAACTGCGTGCTGACCCTGTCCTGCGCCGCCATCGCCGCTCTGACGAAACGCGGCCCGATGATGATCCCCATGGTCGTGGCGCTGTGTCTTTCCGTGATCGGGGATTACTTCATGGCCCACAAGGGTGCGCGTACCGCCTGGTATATCGCCGGGATTGCGGGGTTCCTGCTCGCGCACGCCGCGTTCATCTGGTACGCGGGGCAGCGCTTTCAGGGCAGCCCGCGCATCTGGATCGCCGGGGCCGCGCTGCTGGTCATGCTGGGGCTGTATCTCGTGAAGAGAGTGCTGCCGCACGTGAAGGTGACGCCCATGCGCGTCGCGGTGAGCTTGTACGCCCTCGTCAGCATCGTGTCCGTGGTCGCCGCGGCGGGCATGAAGGGCAAACCCCTGGAGGCGCTCTTCTATACTTTGGGCATCATGCTCATCGCCTTCAGCGATACCATGATCGCCGAGAATGATTTCGTGCGAAACAAGGACGCGTTCGTCTATATCATGCCGTCGTATTACCTGTGCCATATCTGCGTGGCCGCCTCCGCGATCATCGGCATGGGCTGACGGGGACGCCGGGCAGGGGTGATACCCCTGCACCCCATGCGTCCTGGGCGGTCGCCGCTTGGGCCGGTGGCAGACGCCGTGCTGGAGAGTTTGTTTGCGGGGCGAAGGAGCCCGCGCTTTTGGCGCGCGGGCTCCTTCGCCCCGTGGCGCACGGCTCCGGACGGCCGCTGCGCGGCCACCCGTCGCCACGCGCCGCGATCGCTCCGATGATGGGACTGAGGGGATTCGACTGCGACCTTTCCCTGGGTGGCTCCCTGCGGAAGCCG
>CACZOT010000367.1 GCA_902782795.1 uncultured Eubacteriales bacterium
CCAATACCGAGACCCACGAGATCAAGGAAAGCGAAGTCTTCATGGGGGATTTCCCCATCATGACGGACAACGGCACCTTCCTGATCAACGGCGCGGAGCGCGTCGTGGTCAGCCAGCTGGTGCGCTCTCCGGGCGTGTACTTCGCCAAGACCATCGACAAGTCCGGCTCCAACCTCTTCTCCAGCACGCTCATCCCCAACCGCGGCGCCTGGATCGAGTACGAGACGGATTCCAACAACGTCCTCTACGTGCGCCTGGACCGCGCCCGCAAGCTGCCCATCACGGTGCTCCTGCGCGCCCTGGGCTTCGAGAGCGATTCCACCATCATCGAGATGCTGGGCAACGATGAGCGCGTCAGCGCCACCATCGCCCGCGACGCCGTGAGCGAGAACGCCGAAAAGCGCTTCACCCGCCGCGAGCAGGCCCTCATCGAGATCTACAACAAGCAGCGCCCCGGCGAGCCGCCGTCGGTCGAGAGCGCCCAGAGCCTGCTCAACGCCCTCTTCTTCGACCCCAAGCGCTACGACCTGGCCAAGGTCGGCCGCTATAAGTTCAACAAGAAGCTGGCCATCGCCGCGCGCATCGTCAACCGCACCCTGGCCGAGGCCGTCGTGCACCCCGCCACCGGCGAGGTCCTGGCCGAGGCGGGCGAGGCCGTCTCCCGCGAGAAGGCCGAGGCCATCCAGAACGCCGGCGTGAACCGCGTCGTCGTCAGCGAGGAGAGCGGCGAGGTCATCATCCTGGGCAACAGGTTCGTCCGCTTCGACGAGTATCTCTCCGAGGCCGACCCGGATATGTACGCCCAGTACAGCAAGGAAGAAGTTACCTTCGCCGAGCGCGTGTACCTGCCGGTCCTGAACGAAGTGATCGCCAAGTGCCGCGAGACGGGCCTGCCCTTTAACCAGCTGCTCAAGGAGAATATGAGCCGCCTGGTACCCAAGTACATCACGGTGGACGACATCGTCGCCTCCATCAGCTACCAGGTCGGCCTGTTCCACGGCATCGGCGGCGTGGACGATATCGACCACCTGGGCAACCGCCGCCTGCGCAGCGTGGGCGAGCTTCTGCAGAACCAGATCCGCGTGGGCATGAGCCGCCTGGAGCGCGTCGTCAAGGAGCGCATGGCCATCCAGGACCTCGACAAGGTCCGCCCGCAGGATCTGATCAACATCCGCCCGGTCTCGGCCGCCATCAAGGAGTTCTTCGGCTCCTCGCAGCTGAGCCAGTTCATGGACCAGCCAAACCCCCTGGCCGAGCTGACGCACAAGCGCCGCCTCTCCGCCCTGGGCCCGGGCGGCCTGAACCGCGACCGCGCCTCCTTTGCCGTGCGCGACGTGCACTATTCCCACTACTCCCGCATCTGCCCCATCGAGACGCCTGAAGGACCGAACATCGGTCTGATCGGCAGCCTTGCGACCTATGCGCGGATCAACGAATACGGCTTCATCGAGGCGCCGTACCGCAGGATCGACCACAGCGGCGACGTGCCGCACGTGATGGACGAGATCGTCTATCTCGCCGCGGACGAAGAGGACGGCTGCATGATCGCCCAGGCGAGGGAACCGCTCAACCCCGACGGCTCGTTCGTCAACGAGCGCGTGACCGTACGCGTGCGCGCCGACGTCCAGAGCGTGGAGCCGGAGCGCGTCGACTACATCGACGTATCGCCGCGCCAGGTCATTTCCGTCGCGACCGCGATGATCCCCTTCTTGGATCACGACGACGCGAACCGCGCCCTGATGGGCTCCAACATGCAGCGCCAGGCGGTTCCGCTGCTCCGGCCGGAAGCGGCCTATGTGGCCACCGGCATCGAGAGCAAGGCGGGCAAGGATTCCGGCGTCTGCCTGCTGGCGAAGCAGGACGGCTTCGTGCGCAAGGTGACGGCGGATACCATCGTCATCGAGGATGAGGTGCATGAGTGCCATGAGTACCACCTCACCAAGTTCGCGCGCTCCAACCAGTCCACCTGCATCAATCAGCATCCCATCGTCTCCGTGGGCGAAAAGGTGCGCATGGGCGACGTCATCGCAGACGGCCCGGCGACCGACCGCGGCGAGATCAGCCTGGGCCGCAACGTGCTCATCGGCTTCATGACGTGGGAAGGCTATAACTACGATGACGCCGTTCTGCTGAGCGAGGAGCTCGTGATGAACGACACCTTCACCTCCATCCACCTCGAGAAGTACGAATGCGAGGCGAGGGACACCAAGCTGGGTGCCGAGGAGATCACGCGCGACCTGCCCAACGTGGGCGAC
>CACZOT010000368.1 GCA_902782795.1 uncultured Eubacteriales bacterium
CATCTACGATTCCGCCGAGGCGCATCACGAGATCCAGCTGTAAAAAAGCCGCGAAAACGGGCTCTCCGAGAGGAGAGCCCGCGTTGCGTTTTGGGGAAAAACCTGTATAATAGGAAGAAAGGAGGGAAGGCCCATGGTCTATTTCCCCAGCTGCAATTTCACCAAGGCGAGTCCCGAAGCGGCGCGCCGGATCCGGGAGTACATGGCCGAACGCATGGAGGTAGCGGGCTGCTGCCGCGTCGACGCGCTCGCCTACCCCAAGGGGAGCGAGGCGGTCTATTTCTGCCAAGCCTGCCGCGAAACGCTGGAAAAGCGCGCGCCGGAAGACCTGCGCTGCCGCAATCTCTTTGAGGTCCTGGTCGAGGATCCCGGGTTCCCCTGGCCGGATTATTCCGGGCTCACCGCCACCGTGCAGGATTGCTGGCGGGACCGCGAACACCCCGAGATCTTCGATGCGGTGCGCGCCGCCCTCGGGAAGATGGGCGTGCGGGTGATCGAGATGGAGGAGAATCGCGAAAGGACCACCTTCTGCGGGAATCTGCACATCGAGCCAGTGAAGAAAGAGAACGTCGCCCTGGCCGGGCGGTACCGCGAGGCGGGTCTCTGGACCGCGCCGGAGGAAGTCCAGATCGCCCTCATGCGCGAGCACGCGGAGAAATATCCCTGCGAGACGGTGGTTGCCTATTGCAACCGCTGCAAGGCCGGAGCGGCCATGGGCGGCGCGAAGGCGGTGCATCTGCTCGAGCTCGCCACGGGCACCTGGGGCTGAATTGACAGGCCCTTTGGCCGGATGGTATCATTTGGTATCCGATCGCAAGGAGGCAAAACACCTATGATCCGCACAAAGCTGTCCCTGGATCAGAACTGGAAATTCTGCCGCGGCGCCGCGGCTGAGCAGCGCCTGGAAGGGCGCGCGCGGGCCGTCGACGTATGGGAGACGGCCTACGATGATTCCGCGTGGGAGAAGGTCGCCCTGCCGCACACCGTGCGCGACGAGGCGCTCATGTGCTCCGGCGGGCGCAATTATCAGGGCGAGAGCTGGTACCGCCGCCGCTTTATCATTCCCGAGGAATACGCGGGGATGGATCTGTTTATTGAGCTGGAGGCGGCCATGCAGCGCGTGGACGCCTGGCTGGACGGAGCGCCGCTGGGCGTGCGCACGGGCGGTTTTCTGCCCATGGCGTTCGATCTGACGGGCCTTCGCGCGGGGGAGGAGCATGTGCTCGTCCTGCGCGTGGACAACTCCGATATGCCGGACGTCCCGCCCGGAAAACCGCAGACGGCCCTGGATTTCTGCTATTTCGGCGGCCTCTACCGCGACGCCTGGCTGCATGTGCGCCATCCCGTCCACTTCACCGAGGCCGTGCACGCCGGAAAGACCGCTTCCGGCGGATTGTTCGTGCACTATCCGCTCGTCTCTGCCCAAAGGGCTGAGATCGCCGTGGACGCGCACTTCGAGAACCGCGCGGACGCGGAAACGGCCGTGCGCGCGGAGCTCCTCCTGGACGGCGAGCGCGTATGGGCGGGCGAAGAGGTCTCCCTCGCTCCCGGAGCGGACCGGGTGGAAAAGGCCCGCTTCGCCGTCGAAACCCCGCGCCTCTGGCATCCGTATCATCCCGAATTGTATACCCTCACCGCGCGGCTGGTCAGCGGCGGCGAGGTCGTCGACGAAGTGACGGAGAGGATCGGCATCCGTACCGTCGAGTTCCGCCCCGAGGGCTTCTTCATCAACGGCGAAAAGCTCTTCCTGAACGGCGCGAACCGCCACCAGGAATACCCCTACGTGGGCTTCGCCATCCCCGACAGCGCCCAGCGGCGCGACGTGCGCCTCCTGCGCCAGAGCGGGATTATCTCCATCCGCACGGCGCATTATCCGCAGGATCCGGCCTTCATGGACGCCTGCGATGAGATGGGCCTCCTGTGCGTCATCCCCACGCCCGGCTGGCAGATCCACCCCCAGAGCGTCCTCTTCGACGAGCGCTCCTTCGAGAACACGCGCCGCCTCATCCGCCTGAACCGCAACCACCCCAGCGCCTGCCTCTGGGAGCCCATCCTCAAC
>CACZOT010000369.1 GCA_902782795.1 uncultured Eubacteriales bacterium
TGGAGGGACTCAGCTCGTACGTCCCGTACTGAATGGAGTTGGTCAGCCCGCGGAACTGGATGATATAGCCGAAGATGCCCCGGTTGCGCAGGAAGCCCTGCTCGTAGAGGTCCTTGCCCACGGTGGTGACGGACGAGCCGGATTCGATCACGAACTGCCTCTCCTCCGTGTCCGCCGGGTCGACCGGGCTGAGGAACTCCCCGTAGACTTTGCGCCAGCCGGTGCTCACCAGGCCGCCGACGATCGCCAGGGCACACACGAGGATCAGCACGGGCCGCAGGACCTTCCACAGGCCCGAATACCAGTACAGCCCCAGCTCGCGCTCCTCATAGAGCATCTTTTCCGTATAGCGCTGCTCGCGCACGCCTTTTTGCCGTGTCTTCCCTTTGCTTTTCGCTTTGCCTGCCATGCCCTTTTCCCCTGCCGCGGCCTTACTGCTGCAGCATGTCCAGATTGATGCCGGCAGCGTCCGCGATGATCTTGTAAATATCGGCGATCATCTTCTGAAAGCGGAATTCCGCGAGCAGATACGCGCTGGCGTCCTGGTTGAACTGGAGGAGCGAGCCGATCTGCTGCATGCGCCGCATCTCGTCCTCGTCCATCCGCTCGCCGGAGGCCATCTTCGCCTGCATGCGGAACTGCAGCCGCTTGTATTCGTCCAGCAGCGCGCGGTTGGTATCGTCCGCCCGGGCGATCTCGCCCAGGCGCTTGTACTCGGTGTACTCCTCGGTCTGCTTCAGGCTCGCCGCGAGGGCGTTGGCCTGATCGTAAATATTCAGCATCGCTGTGCCTCCGTTCGCGCCGCTATATCTCTACGACGATGGGAAGGACCATCGGGTTGCGTTTGATGGTATCGAAAACGAATTTTTGGATGGTGGAGCGCAGCTCGTTTTTGAAATCGCCCCACTCGTTGGGCGTGATGGGCCCGTAGGAGGCCACCGTGGCCCGGGCGGCGCTGCGCACGCCCTCGACGAGCTCGTCCGCCTCGCGCGTGTAGACCAGGCCGCGGCTGATGATATCTGGCCCGGAGATCACCGCGCCGGACTCCTTGTCCACCGCCACGACCGCGATGAGCAGGCCGTCCTGGGAAAGATGCTTGCGGTCGCGCAGGACCGCGCCGCCCAGGTCCCCGATGCCCAGGCCGTCGATGAGGACGGACCCCGCCGGGACCATTCCGGCCAGCACCATCTTGTCCGCGCTCACGTCGATCATCTCGCCGATGGAGGCGATGCGAACGTGCTCCTCGTCCATGCCCAGCTCCATGGCCAGGCGGGCGTGCTGGTGCAGATGGCGGCTTTCGCCGTGCACGGGGATGAAGAACTTCGGCCTCGTGAGCGCGTGCATGAGCTTGAGCTCCTCCTGGCAGGCGTGGCCGGAGACGTGCACCTCGGCGAGCTTTTCGTAGACCACGTTCGCGCCCGTGGAGACGAGCTGGTTGATGACCTTGTAGACGCTCTTCTCGTTGCCAGGGATGGGCGTCGCGGAGATGATGACCATGTCGCTGGCCTTGATCTCCAGCTTTTTATGCTCGGCGAAGGCCATGCGCGAAAGGCCGCTCATGGGTTCTCCCTGGCTGCCAGTGGTGATGATGACCAGCTCGTTGTCGTCGTAGCGGTCGATCTCGTCGATGTCCAGAAGGCGCCCCTCGGGGATGTGCAGTTCACCCAGCTCCATGGCGATCCTGGCGTTGTTGACCATGCTCCGCCCCACCAGGGCCACCTTGCGGTGGAAGCGCACGGCCGCATCCACCACGGATTGGATGCGGTGGATATTGCTGGCGAACATGGAGATGATGATGCGGGCGTCGGCCTGCTGGAAGAGGTTCATGAACGTCTCCCCCACGCGCTTCTCGCTCATGGTGTAGCCGGGGCGTTCCACGTTCGTGGATTCGCACAGGAGCAGCTGCACGCCCTCGTTGCCCAGCTCCGCCAGGCGGCCCAGGTCCATCATCTCGCCGTCGATGGGCGTGTAGTCCACCTTGAAATCTCCCGAATGGACGACGACGCCCGCGGGCGTGTGGATGGCCAGGGCGCAGGCCCCGGCGATGGAATGGGCCACGCGCAGGAACTCCACCTCGAAGCAGCCGATCTGCACGCGCTCGCCGGGCTTGACCTCGTTGAGGGGGATGTCCGTCATGCGGTGCTCCTGGAGCTTGTGCTCGATGAAGGCGAGCGTCAGGCGGGTGCCGTAGACCGGCGCGGGCACCTCGCTGAGCACGTAAGGCGCCGCACCGATATGGTCCTCATGCCCGTGCGTGATGACGTAGCCCTTCACGCGCGAGGCGTTTTTCATCAGATACGTGACGTCCGGAATCACCAGATCGATGCCCGGCATGTCGTCCTTGGGAAAGATGGAGCCCATGTCCACCACGAGGATATCGTCCTCGTACTCGATAACGGTCATGTTCTTGCCGATCTCGCCCAGCCCGCCCAGCGGGATGACGCGGATCTTCGGTCCCTTTTTCTTTTTGCTTCTTGCCATTGCTTCCTCCCTTCTTTTTTCTCTTTCTTGCCGAAATACGCGACAGGTCAGCCCGACCCCCTTTCGCGGAGGAGAGGCTCTCTTGCGCCGCGGGGCTTGTATCTAGCCCCACGGCTCTTCAGTTGCTTGTCATATCCGAACCTGCCGCGTTTTCCCGCGTGGCGCGGGAGGCGATTCGGAGAAAAAACGCCGACACTGCCTGCCGGCGTGCAAATCGTTTTTTGCCGGGCGGTATGGCTCCCGCCCGGACGGCTGTTATGGATTATACCACCTTTCTCCCACTTTTGTTCCCGCGTCTCCATAGTTTAACAGATTTTCCACCGCATCTTTTCTTTCGGCGGCGAGGTCTTGGAAAAACGCCGGGCTCCGCATCCGGGGAGTCCTCCCCTCATGAAGAAAAGGAATACGCCCCGGAGCAACAGGTTGCTCCGAATAAACTGCGAAAAAAACATCGGCCCTGTACTCCTGTCCGATGGAATACAAGGCCGAGCTTTTGACGGCTGTTCACAATGCGGGTGTTCAGAGGCCCCTTTGGAGTGGAGCCCAGGGGACGGCGCCCCTCAGTGCGGGGAGAAGATCAGTCCTTTTTCTCCTCCACGATGGCGATATGCACGTCGTCGAGCTGCTTCTTCTCCACGAAGGAGGGCGCGCCCATCATGAGGTCCTGGGCGTTCTTGTTCATCGGGAAGGGGATGATCTCGCGGATGGACTCCTCGCCCGCGATGAGCATGACCATGCGGTCTACGCCAGGAGCGATGCCGGCATGCGGCGGCGCGCCGTAGCAGAAGGCGTTATACATGGCCGGGAACTTGGCCTTGTCGGCCTTCTCGCCCA
>CACZOT010000370.1 GCA_902782795.1 uncultured Eubacteriales bacterium
CCGCGGCCCGCGCCGCTGGGCGCGGCCGGAGCTCCATTTCAGCGGCTTCGTGTGCTTCCCGAGCGTGATCACCCGCGTGTACAAGATGCCCTACGGCGTCTCGCTCATCATCAGCCCCTTCAATTTCCCGTTTCTGCTGTCGCTGGGCGTACTGACGGCGAGCATCGCTGGAGGCAACACCGCCGTCCTCAAGGCAAGCTCGAAATCCGCGGCCTGCACCGAGGTGTTGAAAAAGCTCGTCGCCGAGACCTTCCCGCCCGAGTACGCCATCGTGGTGGACGGCGGCCACGATATCGCCGATCTGTGCCTCGAGGAGCGCTTCGACAAGATCTTCTACACCGGATCGCCCCGCGTGGGCCGGCACGTCATGGAGATGGCGGCGAAGCACCTCACGCCCGTGGCGCTGGAACTGGGAGGCGAGACGGGCAACTGGTGCGTCGTGCGCAAGGACGCCGACCTCAAGGACGCCGCGCGCAAGATCGCCTTTTTCAAGCTGTGCAACAGCGGGCAGATCTGCATCGATATCAATCAGGTCGCCGTGGCGAGCGAGGTCGCGGAGGAATTCCTGCGAGAGCTCCGGGCGGCGTATGAAAAGCAGATCGGCAAAGACGCCCTGGCGCACCCGGAATACCCGCGCCTCATCGGCAAAGCGGCGTTCGACAAGTGCGCCGAGGAGGCGGGGCGGTATCGCGACCGCGTCGTCTTCGGCGGCCGCGGGGACGAAAAGACCCTGCGCTTCGAGCCCACGGTGATCTACCCTGTGCAGATCGACGAGGAGATCGTCCAACACGAGCTGTTCAACCCGCTGCTGCCCGTCGTGCCCTTCCCGGACGGCGAGATCGACCGCCTGCTCGAGACCATCGCCGCGCGCGAGCACGGCCTGGCGCTCTACCTCTTTACGGGCGACAAGCGCTGGGCGCGCCGCGTCATGGCCAGCCAGCAGTACGGCGGCGGCTGCGTCAACGAGGTCTGCCTGCACCTGATGGTCAAGGGCGTGCCCTTCAACGGCACGGGCCATTCCGGCATGGGCGCGTATCACGGCGTTTGGGGTTTCCGCGAATTCACGCACCCTTCCACCGTGCTGACGGGCTCGCGCGCCTTCAACCTGCCGCTGCGCGAGCATCCCTATGGAGGAAAGCGGAACGCCTATAAGATCAAGCTTTTGAAACTGTTTGAAAGGTAATGACGACCATGAGCAAGCATCCTTGGAAGACCGCCTGGTGCCGCGCGTTTCAGGCGGTCATGAAGATCGGCAACTATTTCCTGAATTTCCGCACGCCGGAGAGGCTCGAGGGCCCCGGCTGCGTGCGCCTTCTCCCGGAGAAGATCGTCGCGACGGGCGTGAAGCGGGTCCTCCTCGTGACGGATCCGCGCCTCCTCCAGATCGGCCTGCCGGGGCCGCTCATGCAGGCCATGAACGAGGCAGGTCTCGAGTATACCGTCTTCAGCGATCTCCAGCCCAACCCGACGGACGAGAACGTGGAGGCCGGCTTCCGGCTCTTCCGCGAGAAGAAGTGCGAGGCCATCGTGGCTTTCGGCGGCGGCTCGCCCATCGATTGCGCCAAGGGCATCGCCGCCAAGAACGCCCACCCGAACAAGACCGTCGCCCAGCTCCAGGGCGTGATCCGCGTGCACAAGCGCGTCGCGCCGATCTGGGCCGTGCCGACCACCGCGGGCACCGGCTCGGAGACCACCGTCGCCGCCGTGCTCACCCAGGCCAGCACCCACCACAAGGCCTCCATCAACGATCCGGTCATCATGCCGCGCTTTGCCGTGCTGGACCCGGAGCTCACCGTGGGCCTTTCGCCCTTCATCACCGCGACCACGGGCCTGGACGCCCTCTGCCACGCGGTGGAGAGCTACCTCAACTGGACCTATTGCACCTCCCTGGAAAAGGACCTGGCCAGGAAGGCCGTGCGCCTGGTGTATGATAACCTCCTGCGCGCCTGGGAGAACGGCAAGGACCTCGAGGCGAGGCAGAACATGCAGCTGGCCGCATTCTTCGCGGGGCGTTCCTTCACGCGCGGGTGCGTGGGGTACGTCCACGCCGTGGGGCATACCCTCGGCGGCCTTTACGGCGTGCCGCACGGCCTGGCCATGAGCGTCATCCTGCCGCATGTGCTTCGCCAGTACGGCCCCGCGGCCGAAAAACGCCTGGCCGAACTCGCCGACGTCTGCGAAATGGGCGGGGAGACCGCGCACGAGAAGGCGCGGCGCTTCATCGCCTGGACCGAGGAAATGAAGCGGAAGATGAACCTGCCCGTGGGCCTGCACTCCATCCTCGAGGAGGATATCCCGCAGATCATCCGCTGGGCCGACGCGGAGGCGAACCCGCTCTACCCGGTGCCGGAGATCTGGGGCGAGGAGGAATTCCGCGCCCTCATCGACACACTATCCCGGCCTGAGCCCGCGTAATCGGGTATTATCGGCATAAAACGCGAGCCGCCCTGCTTTCCAGGGGCGGCTCGCGTTGCCGGAGGCGGTCAACCGACCGAGTGGGCGCTGTCGTACAGGGCTTGGATCTCGGGCGGGAAACGGTCCGGCGCCATGGCGCCGACGCGCTCCTCGCTGCCGTCGGCACAGGCGGTCTCGTAGTACCAGCACTTGTATTTGAGCATGTCCAGCATGCGGCGCAGCTGCCCGAGCTCCTCCTCGAGCGCCTTTCTGCGCGCCTGGAAGAGCGCCAGCCGCTGGGGATAGGTGGACGGTCCTTCGACCGTCCAGGCCATGAACTGGCGGATCTCGCGGATCTCCAGCCCGGAGGCCTTCAGGCATTCGATCACCCGCAGGGCCTCGATCTCCTTCTCGCCGAACACGCGCGCGCCGGAGCGCCGCTCCATGCCGGGAAGGAGGCCTTCGCGGTCGTAATAGCGCAGGGTGGAGACGGGCAGGCCGAACATGCGCGCCGCCTGGCCGATCGTGTACGTCATGGGGCATCGGCTCCTTCGCGAAAAAAAGCTTGACCTGAAGTCAGGTTCATGGTCTATCATATGTACTATACCATATTCCATCGCCGCGAACAAGGAGGGTACCGCGATGATCTACCGCAAATATCAGGACCTGGAGCTTTCCAACCTCGGCTTTGGCGCCATGCGCCTGCCCGTGATCAACGGGGACGACAAGCAGATCGACGAGGCCGCCGCCCTGCGCATGGTGGATACCGCCATGCGGGCCGGGGTCAATTACTACGATACCGCCTGGGGCTACCACGCCGGCAATTCCGAGCTCGTCATGGGCAAGGCCCTGGCCCGCTATCCGCGCGAGAGCTTCTATCTCGCCACCAAGTTCCCCGGGTACGACCTGGGCAACATGGGCAAGGTGGAGGAGATCTTCGAAAAGCAGCTGGGAAAGTGCCAGGTGGAGTATTTTGATTTCTACCTTTTCCACAACGTCTGCGAGATGAACATCGAGGCCTATCTGAACGACGAGCAGTACCATACCTATTCCTACCTCCTGGAGCAGAAGAAGCGCGGCCGCATCCGCCACCTGGGCTTCTCCGCCCATGGCAGTATGGAGGTCATCCGCCGCTTCCTGGACGCCTACGGCAAGGATATGGAGTTCTGCCAGATCCAGCTCAACTGGCTCGATTGGGATTTCCAGGACGCCAAGGCCAAGGTGGCGCTCCTGAACGAATGGAAGATCCCCGTGTGGGTCATGGAGCCCCTGCGCGGCGGCAAGCTCGCCCGCCTGCCCGAGGAAGACGCGGCCAAACTCCAGGCGCTGCGCCCGGACGAGAACGTCCCCGCCTGGGCGTTCCGCTTCCTGCAGGGCGTGCCCGGCGTGACGGTGATCCTCTCCGGCATGTCCAACCAGGAGCAACTCGAGGCCAACCTCGCCACCTTCGCGGAGGACAAGCCCCTCTCTCCCCGGGAGCAGGAGACGCTGCTCGGCCTCGCCTCGGATATGACGCGCCGCACCGCGCTGCCCTGCACGGCCTGCCGCTACTGCACCACGCACTGCCCGATGGAG
>CACZOT010000371.1 GCA_902782795.1 uncultured Eubacteriales bacterium
AGGGTGAAGAAATTGCCCGCCACGGTGATCTGCTCCACGGCCCCGGCGAGCTTGCCGCCTTCGACGCGGTAGCCCTTGGCGCTGAGGGAGAAATCGCCGCTGACGGTGTTCGCGCCGGCGTGCAGGCCCTGCAGATCGGTGATCATCAGGCCGTCGCCGATCCCCGCAAGGAGCTCCTCCAGGGGCTTTTCGCCCTTCTGGATGTACATGCAGATGGGCGCGATGCGCACGGAGCCGCCGTACCCGGCGCGCTCGCCGTTGCCGGTGGTCTTGACGCCCTGCTTCTTCGCGGTCTTGAGGTTGTGCAGGAGGGTGGTCAGCTTGCCCGCGTCGACGATGTTCTTCCTGCTCGTGGCCACGCCCTCCCCGTCGAAGGGACGCGGGCTGGGGCCTTCGTTGTCGTCCACGATGGTGACGCAAGGCGCGGCGATCGTGTCGCCTTCGCGGCCCTTGAGGAGGGAGAGGCCCTTCTGGGCGTTCTCGGCGCTGAACACGCCGGAGAAGGTGGATAGAAGGCTGCCCGCGGCGTCATGGCGCAAAACGACCTTGTATTCCCCGGAGGGCACGCTCTCGGCGGAAAGGAAATCCACCGCCTCTTTGACGGATTCGCGCGCCACCTTTTCCGTCTTGGCCTTGAGGGCATCGAAATCCCGGCCGAAGGAGAAGCTGATGCCGAAGGAGGGCTTCCCGTTCTCTACGACCACTGGCGCGGCGGCCATGCCGGCGATGTTGGTGCGGTAGGAGACGTCCAGCCCGCGAGTGTTGACGATGCGGCAGGCGCTCTCCTCGGAGAAGACCTCGCTGGCCTCGGTCTGGGTGACGCGCTCGTCCTGGGCGTAGACGGCCTTTTCCAGGCCGCGCGCCAGGGCGATCTTCTCGCCCGCGGGCACCTGGGCGAGCTTCTCGTCGTAGGCGGAGAACTGCGGGTACTCCCCGTCGCCCTCGTAGAGGAACTCCTCGTCGTCGTTCTCGATGAGCTTCGCGGCCTCGATGGCTCCTTCGATGAGCTGGTCTACGGATTCCTCGTCGTACACCTGGGTGGAGCTGATGCCCATCTTGCCATTGTAGAGCCCGCGGAAGCCCAGGCCCTCGCTGGCGGCGGATTGGTACTGCAGGATATCGCCCTTGAAGATATTCACGCTGAATTCCTCGCCGGAGGCGACGTAGGCCTCGCAATCGCTGAATCCGGCGGCCTTGGCGCGCTCAAAGAGCAGCTTGATGAAATCGTTCTTTTCCATAATCAGCGTCCTCCCACCGTCATGCTGGATACGCGGATGCGCGGCTGGCCCACGTTGGTGGGCACGCTGCCGCTGAGGGAACCGCACATGCCCTGCGCCATCCACATGCGCGGGCCGACGCGGTCGATATGCATGAGCGTGTCTGCGCCCTTACCGATGAGCGTGGCGCCGCGCACGGGCTCGGCGATCTTGCCGTCCCGGATGAGGTAGCCCTCGCCCACGGCGAAGTTGAACTCGCCCGTGACGGGGTTGACGCTGCCGCCGCCCATCTTCTTGCAGTAGAGGCCGTCGCCAGCGGTGCGGATCATCTCCTCCTCGTCGTCCTTGCCGGCTGCGATGAAGGTATTGCGCATGCGGCTGGTAGGCGCGAAGGTGTAATCCTGCCGGCGGCCGGAGCCGGTGACGGGCATCTCCATGCGCCGGGCGTTGAGGCGGTCGATGAGGTAGTTCTTGAGGATGCCGTTCTCGATGAGCACGGTGCGCTGGGTGGGATTGCCCTCGTCGTCGATGTTGAGGGAGCCCCACTCGCCGGGCATGGTGCCATCGTCGATGGCGGTGACCACGGGCGAGGCGATCTGCTGGCCCATCTTGCCGCAGAAGACGCTGTTGCCCAGGGCGACCGCGGTAGCCTCCAGGCTGTGGCCGCAGGCCTCGTGGAAGATGACGCCGCCGAAGCCGCCGTCGATCACCACGGGCATGACGCCCGCCGGGCAGGGCCTGGCGCGCAGCATGGTCACGGCGGTGCGGGCCGCGTCGCGCGCCACGGCCTCCACGTCGACCTGATCCTCCAGGAACTCGAAGCCCTTGAGGGCGCCGGGGCCCTCGAAGCTGGACTGGTTCTCCGCGCCGCTGGAGGCGACCGCCTGGATGCCCAGGCGCGTGTAGACGCGCTTGTCCGGCACCATGAGGCCCTCGCTGTTGGCGATGAGCACGTCCTTTTCGGAAGCGTTGAGGGAGACCTGCACCTGGCTGATCACCTCGTCCACGCCTTTGGCGGCTGCGTAGGCGCGCCGCACGAGCTCCGCCTTGCGCGCGCCGGGCACGTCGCAGGGGAGCGCGCGCACGGGGTGCTGGTTGGGGGCGATGGAGCCGACCAGGTGGATATCGCCCACCTCGGCCCTGGCGTCCCCGACGGCGTCCGCCGCCTGGGCGGCCAGGCGCATGAGGCCCGCCTCGCTCAGATCGTTTCCATGCACGTACACGCTCAAAAAGCCCTTGTAGACCCGCAGGCCCACGCCTCGCGAGCGGCCGCTGACGGCGTTTTCCACCTTGCCGTCGGTGAGGGAGATGGTGCTGCGGCGCATATCCTCCGCGTACACCTCGGCGAAATCCCCGCCCGTGGCCATGGAACGGGCCAGGGCGTTTTCGATCCATCTCTTCGGGATCATTTCTGGCATCTCTCCTTTTTTGTGGGGTGATATGTCCGCGGGCCGTCCCGGCCCGTTCGTGGAGTCGTTCTAGCGGTGTTTTTCCATGCGGAGCAGGCCCTCCGCGTCCGGCGTCGTGACGCCGCCCTTATAGGTATACCCCATCTTCTCGTAAAACGGCGCGCCGGTGATGGAAGCGGGGATCTCCACCCGCCGGGCCCGGAGGAAGTATTCGTCCGCCTCCAGGGCCCCGATGATGCGCCGCCCCACGCCCTTGCCCTGCATTTCCGGCAGGACGAAGATGGTGAAGAGGCTGCTCTCGTCCTCCTTGTCCCAATAGGGGCCGATGGCTCCGCAGCCGACGATCCGCCCGCCCTCCTCGGCGACGTAGAAATGCTGCCTGGAGGCGCGCTTTTCGATGTCCTCCGGCTGGAGGCGGCGGATATCGTTTTCGAGGTATTCCGCGGAATAATCGCGGATGTTGGTCTCGCGCAGGGTGCGGGCGATGAGGTCCGAGACCTCGCGCGCGTCGCCCGGGGCGAATCTTCTCACAAGCATGTCTGCCGTTTCCTTTCCGGGCCTTCCTCAGGAGAAGACCTCCTTGAGCTCCTCGAATTTTTCCGCAGTGATGAGGGCGTCGTGGTCCGTGCCCTGCAGGGTGACGATATAGGTCCAGCGGCCGTAGGGCGTGACGGACTCCACGCGGTCCAGGTTAATGATGTAGCTCTTGTGCGAGCGGAAGAACACCTGCGGATCGAGCCGCGCCTCCACCTCGGCGAGGGAATCGCCCGTAACGTAGCGCTTGCCCTCCTCGGCGTAGATGACGGTCTGCCGGTCCTCGCGCTGCACGAGGAGGATGTCCTCCATATCCACGAAGTTCACGCCCTCGCGCCCGCGCAGCATGAGCCGCCCGGCGCGCTTCGCCCCCGCGCCCTTGCGCACGGGAAGCGCGCCCGCCGCCGAGCGCGCGCGCATGTCGCTGATGCGCTGCGCCGCCAGGGAGAGCGTCTGCAGAGCCCGCTCCACCGGGAAGGGCTTGAGCAGATAATCAAAGGCGTAGACCTGGAAGGCGTCGCCCATGTATTTGTCGTGCGCCGTCACGAAGATCAGCACGCAGCGCGGATCCTTGTCCTGGATGACGTGCGCGCACTCGACGCCCGTCTTGCCGGGCATCTCCACGTCCATGATGACGGCCTGCGGGCGCTCCTTTTCGTATAACGCCAGGAGGTCCTCGCCGTTTTCGGCGACGCCCGCCAGCTCATATCCCTCCGCCTTTTCCACGATCCCCTTGAGCAGCGCGCGCATGCCGGGATCGTCGTCGGCGATCAGAATGCGGATCGGCTCCATATCGTTTCTCCTAACTTCTTGCTGGATTTGCTCTGCGCCCGGAACCCGCGGAGCCTGCGGCCCCGCGGGTTCCGGGCCGCCTGGGCAGAGGGGGCTGCGCCCCCTCTGCACTCCCCTGCCGATGCGCGAGAACGCCTTGCCTCCGGCTCGCCGTTCTCGCGCATACCGCCCGCGCTTGCGGCGTCTTCCAAAAATCGAAACATCCGCCCCGCGAGACCGTGTCGCTTCGTTTCTCCCGCGCTATCGCATTTGGATGGTGCTGGGCCAAGCCGCTTCGGGTCCGCACATCGCCCGGGAAGAACGCCGCGGCGCGTGGCGAGAGGTGGCTTCCGGCAGGAAGCCGTCTCGAGCCGTGCGCCGCCCTCC
>CACZOT010000372.1 GCA_902782795.1 uncultured Eubacteriales bacterium
GTGGCCGCCCGGCTTGCTGTTTTGCGCGCGCACTACCGCGCGAAGGGTCGGCCGAACGAGCCGATCTCGATGAGGTTGCCCTCCGGGTCTGCGACATAGCAGGTGCGCTGGCCCCAGGGCTCGGTGGCGGGCTCCATGACGGGCCTGGCCCCACCGGCGACGACGCGGGCGAATTGCTCGTCCACCTCGGAGAAGGTGTCCACATACAGAGCGATCTCGAAGTGGCCGTTGAAGCCGCGCAGGTATTCGTAAGGGCGCCCCGTGAGGCGCTCGAAATCCTTGCGGCCGTAGAGGAGGAAGAGCGTGCCGTCCTTGATCAGGTACACGTTTGAGGTATCCTCCGCTTCGCGGATCTCGAAGCCGAGCACGTCGCGATAGAAACGGATCATCGCGCCCATGTCTTCCACCATGAGGCCGAAGCCGTCCAGACGCATGGGGCGAGGCCCCTCCTGCGCCGGTGGTTCTTCGCGCCAGAGAGCGACGATCCGCTCGAGATCGCCGGCGATGACCTTTCCGATGCCGCGCAGGCGCAGCAGATCCTCACGCGAAAGGCGGGCAAGCTCCTCCATGGTGGAGATCCCCGCCCCGTGGAGGACGCGCAGGGTATGCGGACAGTCGATGCGCTCTTCGATCCGCATGGTCAGCGCTCCAGGGGAATGTCGATGAAATCGTTGCCCTCGCACCAGCGCAGGTAATCGAGAGCGTGCTTCTGGCCGGTCATCTCCCATTCATGGCTGTAGAAGGGATCGTGGTACCCCTCGACGGTGATGTCGCTATCGTAGCCGTACTGGAAGAGGATGGCGAAGATGCGCCGCCAATCGCATTCGCCAAAGCCCGGGAAGCGCATGTCCGCGAAGGGCTCGCCGGAGATGACGCCCTCGGAGGCGATGAGATCGTGCTTGATGATGGCGTCCTTGCCGTGCATGTGGTAGACCTTCTTCACCCAGCGGCGCAGGTTGGCCACCGGGTCAACCAGCTGGGCCTGCTGGTGGGCGGGTTCCCACTCGAGGCCCAGGGCATCGGAGGGCACGGCGTCGAACATCATCTCCCAGGCGCGCTGGTTGAAGCCGATGTTGCAGGTGGCCTTTTTCCAGGTGCCGTCCATGGGGCAGTTCTCGATGCAGAGCTTGACGCCCCGGTCCTCCGCGCGACGGGTCAGCTCGCCGAAGACCTCCTTGAAGCGCGGCATGGCGGCGTCCACGCTCTGCCCCTCGAGCGCGCCCGCGAAGGTGCCCACGAGGCCGATGCCCATCTTCGGGGCAATGTCGATGCACTTTTCCAGCAGCGCCTTGTGCTCCTCATACTGGAGGGAATTGCAGTAGTAGCCGAGGATGGAGATGGGCGCGCCGATCTCCTCGCGGGCTTTCTTTGCCGTGTCCGGCAGGGAGGCGATGATCTCCTCGGTGATGCGCATGTGGAAGTTGATGGCGAAGCTCTCGAAGCCGATGCTGCGGAGCTTGGGGGCCCATTGGTCGAAGACGGTGCCGGGGACGCAGGTGCCGATCGGGATATGGCGCATGGGGGATCTCTCCTTTTTATCGCTGTTTTTCTCGGGAAGGATTCCTGGAAGCGATCGGGGAAGCGGCTGTAGGGTCGGCGATCCGCGCTTCCTCAACGGTACGAGTATAGCCCAAATTAACAGAAAATGCAACTCAACGCCGCAAAAACGGGCCCGAAGGGGGAAAAAAGCCATTGCAAGCGGCGGAAAAATGGGGTATAATAAAAGTCAGAAAAGGTCAGATGTTCCTGACGAGTGAGGTGACTGCTATGGCGCAGTTGAGCGATACGATCGAACAATTCATCCTGTCCCTCATGGAGGACGACAGGCAGATAGACCTCAGGCGCAACGAGCTGGCGCAGCATTTCGGCTGCGCGCCCTCGCAGATCAATTACGTCCTGGCCACGCGCTTTTCCGTGGACCACGGCTATCTGATCGAGAGCCAGCGCGGCGGCGGAGGCTTCGTGCGGATCGTGCGCATCCAAAAGCGCGCGGATGGGAATCTTTTAACCGTGCTCTTGCAGCGGGTCGGCAATTCCATCAGCGAGGAGGAAGCCGCCGGGGTCATCACCCAGCTGCGCACCGCGGGCCTGGTCACGGAGAACGAGGCCAAGCTCCTGCGCGCGGGCGTGGGGCGTAACGCCCTGGCCCTGCCGGTGAGCGCGAAGGATATCCTGCGCGCCTCGGTGCTCCGGGAGATGCTGGTGCAGGTATTCCGCAATTACGAGGAGGCGAAGCGCAGTGGCGATGTGTGAACAGTGCGGCCAGAACCCCGCGACCATCCGTTTTGCGATGATCGTGAACGGCCAGAAGACGGAAAGGATGCTCTGCCCGAGCTGCATGCGGGAAATGCGGCAGACCATGCCGGGGATCGGCATCGAGAACATTGCCGGCATGATCGGCAGCCTTCTGACGGCGCGCAAGCGCAAGGGCCCGGAGGAGATGAACCTCGCACCGGACGACGATCGCTACGCCGAGCTGATCTGCCCCCAGTGCGGCATGGAGTACGAGGAATTCCGCAAGGGCGGCATGGTGGGCTGCACTGCCTGCTACCGCGCCTTCCGTGAGCCCATTGAGGAGGTCCTCACGCGCGTGAACGGCAACCTCCAGCACGTGGGCCGTGTGCCGGGCGGCAAGGGCTCGGCGCTCTCCAACAAGCTGGCTGTGGACCGGCTCAA
>CACZOT010000373.1 GCA_902782795.1 uncultured Eubacteriales bacterium
CGGCAAACCGTTATACTGTTTCTTGCGGCGATCACGCCGCTTGCGAAAGGAGGCACCCGCCATGCTGTTCGGGGCGCTGGAAGCCGGCGGCACCAAAATGGTGCTGAGCATCGGCAACGAAAAAAACGAGATCCTGGAGCGCGCGTCCATCCCCACGCGCGGACCGGAGGAGACCATACGGGAAATGAACGAATGGTTCGCCGCGCGCGGCATTTCCGCCCTGGGCATCGGGACGTTCGGCCCGGTGGAGCTGAGCGAGGGCAGCCCGAAATACGGCTGGATCACGACTACGCCCAAGCTGGAATGGATCGATACGCCGCTCCTGCCCGCCATGCGCGGTGCCCTCGGCGTGCCGGCCCTGATCGATACGGACGTGAACGCCGCCGCCCTGGCGGAATACGAGCTGGGCGCGGCCAGGGGCCTGCGCAGCTGTTTCTATGTGACCGTGGGCACGGGCGTGGGCGCGGGGCTGGTCGTGGAGGGGAACCTCGTTCACGGCATGATGCACCCGGAGTTCGGCCATGTGCTGCTGCGCCAGGAGGAGGACGACCCCACGCCGGACGGCTTCTGCCCATACCACAAGGGCTGCCTGGAGGGCCTGGCCAACGGCCCGGCCATCGAGAAGCGCTGGGGCCGCAGCGCCAAGGAGCTCCCGGAGGACCATCCCGCCTGGGATCTGGAGGCGCGGTACCTCGCGCAGATGTGTATCGCGGCCATCTGCACCGTCTCGCCGGAGAAGATCATCCTCGGCGGCGGCGTCATGCAGCAAAAGCACCTCTTCCCGCGCATCCGCGCCGCGGTGCGGGAGCGCCGGAACGGCTATATCGCCACGCCGCAGATCCTCGAAGAGATCGACAATTACATCGTCGAGCCGGGCCTGGGCACGGCCAGCGGCGCCATGGGCGCGCTCCTGCTCGCCCGCCGCGCCATGCAGCGCTGAGGGAGGCGAGGAGAGCATGCCCGTTTCCCTGGAGGAGATCCGCGCCCGCTTTTCGGCGGACCGCTTTGCCACCGAGGCGCTCGGAGCCGTCATCGATGAGGCGGAGGACGGCCGCGCCGTGTGCAGCGTCCGCCTGGGCCCCATCCATAAAAACGCCGTGGGCGGGGTGATGGGCGGCGTATCCATCACCCTGGCGGACTTCGCCTTCGCGGTGGCCGCCAACGCCTGGGGGAAGCCCACCGTCTCCCTGGACAGCCACATCCAGTACATCGCCGCGCCCAGGGGAGATACGCTCTCCGCCGAGGCGCGCCGCGTGCGTGAGGGCCGCAGCGCCTGCTTTTACGAGGTGCTCGTCCGCGACGGCGAGGGCAACTTGGCCGCGCGTGTCTCCATCACGGGGTTCCACCCCGCGCCGCGCAATTGAAACAAAAGGAGGCATTTGCCTGATGAAACGCGTTTTTGCCCTGCTCGCCGCCCTGTTCCTGCTCGCGTCCTGCGCCATGGCCGATTCCTGGCAGGACGCCGCCATCAACTTCGTCCGCTCCACGGACGAGATCTCCATGGGCGACGACCTGTATTCCCTCATTGATATCAACGGAGACGATATCCCCGAGGTCTACTACAACAGCGGCTATACCGCAGGCGGCGACCGCCTCTTCTACACCTGGAACGGCGCGGAGACGGAGCTATACTTCTACAACTACGGCCTGAGCTATATCCCCGGCGGGAACCTCTTTATGGATTACGGCGGCCACATGGACGAGTATTACCAGGTGGTCTATACCCTCATCGACGGCGAGCCTGTCGTGCTCGGCGCGGGCGAGTTCGGCGCCGAGGACAACTCCGACGTACGGTTCGACGCGAACGGCAATCCCATCTACCGCTATTACTGGAACGGCGCGGAGGTCTCCGCCGAAGCCTATGAGGTGTGCCTGCGCTCCGTGTTCGATACCGACCGCGCCGTCGATCCCTATCAGGACGCCGCGTGGGACGACCAGAAGGGCAACCTCTCCGGCCCCAACCTCTATACCCGCGCGGAGATCGAATCCGCGATCCGCTCCTTCACCCCGGACGCGTGGAAGTAGGGGATCTGCCGGGCTTTGGGGCTACGGCGGGGCTTTGCCCCGCGCCCCGCTCAAGGGCCAAAGGCCCTTAAGGATCCCATCTTGGGAGATTCATTTTTCGATAATACAGCAAGCTCCGGTACCCTGGCGACAGGATATCGGAGCTTGCTGTTTATACAATTCCCCAAGTGAGGGGTCCCGGGGGAATCATTCCCCCTGGCAGAG
>CACZOT010000374.1 GCA_902782795.1 uncultured Eubacteriales bacterium
AATGGGAGCAAGTCATGATTGCAAAGCGGCGCAAGACGCTGGTGGTCTGCTACGAGTGCCACCGGAAGATTCACCGCGGATGTTGAGGTTTACTGCGATGGAGCAACATTATGGAGAGCCGTGTGCATCGAGAGGTGCATGCACGGTTCGGAAGGGGACCTGCTCAAACCTGCCGCAGCAATGCGGCAAGGCGGGGCTTGTCTACCTTACCCGATCAAATACGGGCGCATCGACACCCGCTATTTCAAGGAGCACTTCCTCTGCTTCGGGCGGCTGCCATTCTATGATTAAGCGGCGTCTACGGACGCCGGAAAGCGAGGTACCCATGAAAAAAACAAGACGAATGAAGCGGATTTCCCTGGCCCTGGCCGCATGGGCGTTCCTGTGCTGCGCGCCCGCCAGCGCCCATGTGTCCAGCGAAGCCGAAAACGATACGCAGCCTGCGGAGATTCTCGAACCCGCGCCCGCGCCGGAGATCGTCTACGTCTCCGTTCCCGAGGGGACGGCCCAGCCCTTCAGCATCGCCGGAAACGGCCAGGTTCTGGATGATATCGCCGACGGCTCCAAGGAATTCTATACCATCACCACCGCCAACAACAATACCTTCTTCATCGTGGTGGACAAGGCGCGCGCAAGCGAGAATGTGTACATGCTGGCGCGGGTGGACGAGGCCGACATCGCCGAGTTCATCGAAGGATACATCGCCCCGACTCCCACTCCCTCACCTGTGGTGCAGGTTCGCCTGCCCACTCCCGTTCCGACGCCGCAGATCATCACAGTGGAGCCGGAAGCGCCGGAGAAAACCGCGCCTTCCTACGCGGTCATCGGCGCGGCGGCCGCCATCGCCCTCGGCGGGTTCTACTACTTCAAGGTGTATAAGCCCAAGCACGCGGGCGACGGCGATGAGAACGAGGGCATGGAATACGACGACAGCGACGAGGAGCGCGACGAATAACACTATCTCCGACATCCACGGCAACAGGAGGTGATCTTCTTGTCCAAGGTGACCAATATCCGCAACCTCGCCATCGCGGAAGCGAACGCGGTCAGCCGCTCTCCCCGGGACTGGATGTGCTTCATGGATACCGCCTCGCGCATGTACCGCTACCACTTCCTCGATCAGCTGCTCATCTACAGCCAGCGGCCCAGCGCCACAGCCTGCGCCTCACTCGATCTCTGGAACCAGCGGCTGGGACGCTGGGTTAACCGCGGCGCGAAGGGCATCGCCCTGATCGACGACAGCACCCAGCCGGAGCGCCTGCGCTACGTATTCGATATCGCCGACACCCACGCGGGGCGAGGCGCGCCCGAGCCATATATCTGGCGTTTGGACAACCGCCACGCGGAATGGTTCCTCTCCTACCTGACCGGCACGTACAACCTCCCGGAAGCGCGTTCCATCATGGAAGCCCTGGAACAGGTCTCCGTGCAGGTAGCGGAAGAATACCTCGAAGACGCCATGGACGGTATGGAGCAGGAGATGGAAGGCTCCCGTCTGGCCGGGCTGGACGAAGCCGCTCGTCGCGAAGCCTTCTCCTCCCTGTTCCAGAAATCCATCCTCTACCAGACGGCTCGCCGCTGCGGGTTGCGTCCGGAAATCGTTGTCCACGAGCGCGACTTGATCGGCATCCAGTATTTCAACCACTTGAGCGTTCTTACCGTGCTTGGAAACGCCGTTAGTAGCTTGACGGAGATCATTCTCACAGACATCGGCCGCGAATTGCGCGCCTGGGAACGGGAAAACGCGGAAAAACCTCTTGCGCAAAGAGGAGACATCGGATATAATAGCTTTAGCGCTTTAAAGCGTGATAACGCCAATTATCTACCCGAAGGAGGGCGAGAGAATGGAACTGACCTATCATCGCAAAGGGGATTATCTGTTTCCGGACCTGGTGATCGAGACGGAGGAGACGGAAGTGATCGGGAAGTATGGGATGCTGCGCAAGACGTTCCTGAAGGAGCATCGCCCGAACTGGTATCAGAGCATGCTGGCGACGGGCAAGCTGAGCCGGCACCTGGCCGAGATCGACCGGCAGGCGAACCAGAGGTTGGAGCTGTTGAGCGAACAGATGGCGAAAGCGGAGGGCGTGACGGAAGCGCTGAAGGAGAGCGATCCCCTGTCCTGGGTGCAGAGGATGAACAGCATCCAGAGTCGGGCGGAGGAGAGCGTCTTGACGGAATTGGTGTACAGCTGATCGACAATCCAACCGAATACGACAGCGAGGCAGAGGCGGATACCGCCTCTGCCCTTTCTTTGCCCGCTCTTCCCTCTGTTCCCCGGCAGATCCGCGCCATAGAAGCGCGCCTGGAAGCTCCGTTTGCCAACGGAAATACCATCCCTGTCGCAGTCATCGACGAGATCCTGCGCACAGGCGGAAACCGCCAAGGCAGCCAGCTGCGCATCATTCATGATTTCATGATCGACCAGGAGCCTGAGGCGCACGCCGCCTTCGTCCAGCGGGAGTATGGCACGGGCGGTAAGGGCTTCACCATCGACGGCGTGGATTACTCCGTCTGGTTCGACGAGGGGGGAATGCGCTTCGCCGCAGGACATACCGCTCTCGATGGGACGTGGGAGCGGACATTCCTCTCCTGGACCGAGGTCTCTGAGCGCATCCACCAACTGCTGCGCCAGGGGGAATACGCCCCGCAGGCTGTGCTGGACGCCGCCCGTGGAAACGCCCTGCGGGAGTACGCCCAGGGGCTTGTCTACATGGAACGGGACATCGAAGAAGAATACAAGCCCCTCCTGTTCGCCGATCCGTCTTTGTCTGCGGGCAGTTTCCCAGACGTCACCGATAAAGTCGCGCAGTATCTGGCCCGGCAGGAGAATGTGGATGATCTGGTCGTCCGCCTGCGGGATTTTGCCGCCCTCTATCTGGAAAACCGGGAGATCATACGCTGGGGCTACTACAATCCCACACGGGTGCTTGGTTCCTTCGAGCTGCTGACTATGCCCTGGGCTCCGTACCAGGCTCAGGAGGGCTTCTCCTGGCGGGAACACCGCATGTTCATCACTCAGGACGAGATCGACGCGGAATTGGCCTCCGGTGGCAACATAGAGGACGGCCGCCTGGCGATCTACGCGCATTTCCTCTCCACTGAGGATCGGAAGGCGCGCGCCGACTTCCTGAAAAGCCACTACGGCGAGGGCGGTCACTCTCCCGCCCTGGGCGGCAAAGATATGGCGGATGAGTCGCACAGCGCCAGGGGCATCCGATTGCGAATCGGCCCGCGTTCCCAGCCCGCCGATGAAGTCACCCTTTCCTGGGCGCGCGTGGCGCAGCGGATCGATGAACTCATCCAGAGCGACCGTTATTTAACGGCCTCCGATCACGTCCGGATGCCCTCTTTCGAACGGGAGATGATGGCGCGGCGCATCCGGCTCTTTTACCATCGCATGCCAAGTACAATCCCACGCCCGGCGGGCGGCGATCTCATGAGCCTGGAAAGCCGAGAGCCTCTCGTGCGCGCTCTGGAAGAGGTAGACACCGCACATGAGCTGGTCGAGCAGATGGACGACGCCATGGCCGCCCTGCCCCTGGAGTATGAAGACTACCAGCAGCGGGCGGAGATCCTCTTCCAGGTGCACGATTATGTCGACGGCGTCTACACCATTTTCCCGGTGCAGCCCTGGAAAGCGCAGCCTCCTATCCCTGAGAATGAGCAGCTCTCCCTGTTTTCCCTGCCTCAAGAGAGCAGCGCCCCGCCGACTCCATCCGAACAGGATGAGCCGTCCGTCGTCAATCCGGAGGAAACAGCG
>CACZOT010000375.1 GCA_902782795.1 uncultured Eubacteriales bacterium
CCGCATCCTCTACGGCGGCAACAACTATTCGGACGAGTGGAAGGCCGAGGCCGAGCGGCGCGGGCTCCTCAACTGGCCCACGACCATCGACGCCGTCGTCCACTTCTGCGACGAAAAGAACCTGGATCTCTTCGCGCGTCACGGCGTCTTCACCGAGAACGAGATGCGCTCCCGCCAGGAGATCTACATCGAGAATTATTGGAAGCAGGTGCATATCGAGGCGCTCACCATGCGCGAGATGACCGGGCGGGACGTGCTCCCCGGCGTGATGCGCTACACGGAGCGCGTGGCCCGCGGGGCCGTGGCCCAGAAGCAGCTGGGCATCGAGCCCCTCGCGGAAAAGCGCCTTCTGGAGACGCTCAGCAGCGGCGCGGCCCGCATCCAGGACGGCCTGGCCGCCCTCTCCGAGGCCATCGCCTGTGCCGACGGGAAGGAGACCCCGCTCGAAGCGGCCGTCGCCTGCCGGGACGTGGTCCTGCCCGCCATGAACGCCCTGCGCGCGGCCGTGGACGCGATGGAGCCCATCGTCGCCTCGGATTGCTGGCCCTACCCGACCTACGGAGAGATGCTCTTCTCCGTGCGCTGAGCCCCGCCTTTCGCAGCAGCGCGGCCGTTTCCGGCCGCGCTGTTGACTTTTCCCGGAGCGTGTGCTATCCTGTGCCACAACAAACACAGAAGGGGAGGGAACGGGGATGATGAAGCTCGTCGCGCCGACGATGGCATACGACCGCGAGATCCAGGCCTTCCGGAAGGAGTACCTGGAAAACGGCGGCTCCATGGACGGGAGCGCGCACCTGCGCCGCTTTGAGGATACGCGGGCTTGGCTCGACCAGCTCGAACAGGATACCTCGCAGTTCCTCTTCCTTCGCGAGGAGGACAAAACGGTGGTCGGCCTGATCCAGATCCGCCACCGCTTCAACGCTTTCCTGGAGCGGTACGGCGGCCACATCGGCTACTGCGTCCGCCCGAGCGAGCGCCGCAAGGGCTACGCGACTGCCAGGCTCGCCCAGGCCCTGCAGGAATGCGCGCGGCTGAAGATCATGGACGTGCTGGTGACCTGCCTTGCGGACAACGAGGCCAGCCGCCGCACGATCCTGGCCAACGGCGGAGAGTACGAATCTCAGGTTTTCGAGCCGGAGAGCGGGAGCCGGATCGACCGCTACTGGATCCATCTGCCCCGATAGGGAAGGAGGCCCTCAACATGTTCCAGATCCAAAGCGAGCGGCTCACAGCGGCGGAGTATATCGATTTTCTTCGGCGCACGGACCTTGGCTCGCAGTACCCCAAAGAGCGCTTTGAGGAGCGCATCCCAAGGCTTTTGCAAAACGCTTCGATCTCCCTGGTCGCCCGCGCGGAGGACGGTTCGGTCGCGGGCGTGCTGCTGGGGCTGACGGATTTCGCCTACTGGCTCTACGTGACGGACCTCGGCGTGGCCAGGGAGCACGAGCGCCAGGGCCTCGGCCGGACGCTGATGAGCGCGGCGCTGGAGGCAGCGGGCGGCGAAAAGGACATCGCCGTCTACCTGGTCGCGAACGAGAACGCCGTGCCCTTCTACGAAAAGCTGGGCATGGAGCGGGCGGACGACGTCATGCGCTACACCCACGTCGATTGGACGGATTTCACCGTGGAGTGACCGGCGCGGCCCTGCATGGGCCGCGCTGTTGTCTTTTCCCGGGCCGTGTGCTATGATGAACGCGCGGAACCGAGTCCCGGGAGGACCGGAGGCATTCAGGAGAAGGAGGCTGCCATATGACCAAGAAGATCGTCTTTCAGGGAGATTCCATCACCGACGCGGGCCGCAGCCGCGAGTGGGACCGCCTGATGGGCTCGGGCTACCCGACCCTCGTCGCCGCCCGGCTGGGCCTGGACGCGCCCGGCGCTTATGAATGCGTCAACCGCGGGATCAGCGGCGACCGCGTGGTGGATCTGTACGCGCGCTGGCGCGTGGATTGCGTGAACCTCAAGCCGGATATCGTCTCCATCCTCATCGGCGTGAACGACGTCTGGCACGACACGGACGGGAACGGCGTGGAGGCGGACCGCTTCGAGACGATCTACGGTCTCCTGCTGGATTACACCGCCGAGCGCCTGCCCGGATCGCGCGTGATCGTCCTGGAGCCGTTCTTCCTGCACGGCACGGCGACGGATCCGTACTGGGAACTCTTTGCCCGCGAAGTGCCCCTGCGCGCTGCGGCCGCGCGGCGCGTGGCGGAGCGGCACGGCGCGGCGTTCATCCCCCTCCAGGCGGATCTGGAGGCGGCCTGCGCCCTCGCCCCCGCGAGCCATTGGCTGGCCGACGGCGTGCATCCCGCGCCCGCGGGGCATGAGATCATCGCCCGCAAGCTCTGCGCCGCCATCTGCGCCCTGGAAAAGTGATTGCGCGGTGGGCCGGTTCAGGGTACAATACATACAGTATCACCGGAATGGGGGAGGAACACCATGGCCATTTTCTTTGATCCGGAGGAAAAAACGTTTCAGCTGCAGGGAAAGGATTTCAGCTATATTCTGTACGTCGACGAGGAAGGACGCCTGCTCAACCTCTATTGGGGCGAAAAGCTGCCCGAGGGCAAGTACGCCTACCTGATGGACAGCTACTGCGGCGCGGCCTCCTTTGACAGTCGCGAGGGCCGCCTGCCCTGCGAGGTCGCCACGCGCGGCACGGGCTATTACGGCGAAGGCGCGCTTGCGGTGCGCAACGCGGCGGGCAACGATACCGTCTGCCTGACGTACGCGGGCTACGAGACCTACGCCGGCAAAAAGCCCCTCGAGGGCCTGCCCGCCACCTACGTCGAGAACGACGAGGAGGCCGAGACGCTCGTCATCCATATGGAAGACAAGCTCACGGGCCTCAAGGTGGACCTGAGCTACACCGTCTTCGCGGGCACGGACGCCCTGGCCCGCAGCATGCGGCTGGTCAACGGTTCGCGGGAAGATCTCACCATCACGGAGTTGCCGGTCGTGAGCGTGCCCTTCTTCGGCATGGATTTCGACGCCATCCACCTGCACGGCGCCTGGGCGCGCGAGCGGGCAGTGGAGCGAGTGCCCCTCACGCACGCGGGAGCGCGCGTCGAGAGCATGAGGGGAGCATCCGGACACGAGGAAAACCCCTTTATCGCGCTCTGCAGGCCGGGAACGGATGAATTCTCAGGGGAAGCCTGGGCGTTCAACTTCATTTACAGCGGTTCCTTCCTCGCGGAGGCGGAGGTGCATAATTCCGATAACGCCAGGATGTCCATCGGCATGAACCCCTCCGTGTTCGAATGGCTGCTGGAAAAGGGGGAGGAGTTCCAGTCGCCGGAGGTCGTCATGGTGTACAGCGACAAGGGCCTCAACGGCATGAGCGATATCTACCATAAGCTCTACCGCACGCGCCTTGTCCGCGGCGAATGGCGCGATAAGGAAAGGCCGATCCTCATCAACAACTGGGAAGCTACCTATTTTGATTTCAATACAGAGAAGATACTGAAGATCGCCGAAAAGGCTTCCGCCATCGGCATAGAGCTGTTCGTGCTGGACGACGGCTGGTTCGGCGTGCGCAATACCGACAACTGCTCGCTGGGCGACTGGGTCGTCAATGAGGATAAGCTGCCGGGCGGCCTCGCGCCTCTGGCGGAAAAGATCAATTCCTACGGCATGAAGTTCGGCCTGTGGTTCGAACCGGAGATGATATCTCCCAACAGCGATCTGTACAGGGCGCATCCGGACTGGTGCCTGCATATCGACGGGCGCAGGCGCACCGAGCAAAGGCAGCAGCTGATACTCGATATGAGCCGCAGGGACGTGCAGGATTACGTGGTCGAAGCGGTATCGGGCGTCCTCAGGAGCGCCAATATCGAATATGTCAAGTGGGATATGAACCGCAATATGACGGAATACTTCTCCGCAAAGGCCGCTCCGGACAGGCAGATGGAGACGCAGCACAGGTACATGCTGGGCCTGTATGACGTGATGGAGCGCATCGTATCCGCCTTCCCGTACATTCTGTTCGAAAGCTGCTCCGGCGGCGGCGGGCGCTTCGACGCCGGCATGCTCTATTACATGCCGCAGACCTGGACCAGCGATGATACCGATGCCATGGAGCGCCTGAAGATACAGTACGGCACCTCCTACGCCTATCCCACGAGCGCCATGGGAGCGCATATCAGCGCCGTGCCGAACCACCAGACCGGCAGGGTGACATCCATGGACGTGCGCGGGGATGTGGCCATGAGCGGGAACTTCGGGTTTGAGCTGGACCTCGGCAAGCTTTCGGAGGAAGACCTTGCCG
>CACZOT010000376.1 GCA_902782795.1 uncultured Eubacteriales bacterium
ACATTGAATATTGCACAGGATGTTTTTCCTGCATGCGCAACGGCGGAGATTGCGTCCACCAGGACGACATGCGCGGCATTCTGGAGGAAATCCTGGCCAGCGATCTGCTGATCTTCAGTTTCCCGCTCTACTGCTACGGCATGCCCGCGCCTCTCAAAGCGCTGATCGACCGCACTCTGCCCCTCTCTTCCATGGCGATGCGCAAGGCGGGGGAGCGCTACGAGCACGTGGAGCAGGCGGACTTCAGCCACCTGCGCTACCTGATGATCTGTGGCTGCGGCTTCCCCAAAGGCCTGCAGAACTTCGAGCCCGCCGTGGCGCAGTTCCGGCTCTGCTTCCCCCGGAACCGCACGGTGCTCACCGTTCCGGAGAGCCCCATGTTCAACGCGCCGGAAGCGGCCGTCGTTACGGAGCCGCGCCTGGAGCTGGTGCGCCAGGCGGGGCGCCAGTACGCGCAGACCGGCGAAGTGGACGCGGAGCTGATCGAGGCCATCGGCAGCCCTATGATCCCGGAGGAGCAGTACGCCGCCATCGTCAACGGCGGCATGGCAAAGTAACGCAGAGAAAAGGAAAGAGATATGCAAACCGCGAAACAGGGCTTCTTTGGCCCGGGAACCTTCTATAAAAGCGCGCTGGCCATCGCCGTGCCGATCATGCTCCAGCAGCTGATCCAGAGCCTGGTCTCGCTGGTGGACAACTTCATGGTATCCGGCCTGGGCGATGTGAGCATGTCCGGCGTGAACGTGGCGGGCCAGGTGCTCTTCATCTTCATGGTGTTCCTGAACGCCATCTGTATGTCCGGCGGCATCTTCATGACGCAGTTTTTCGGCGCGAAGGACAAGCCCGGCATGGGCCAGGCGTTCCGCTTCAAGCTCGTCGTGGGGCTGGCGGCGTTCGTGCCGTACCTGCTGGTGTGCCTGGTGTTCCCGCGGCAGGTGCTCTCGCTCATGCTGATCGGCAACACACAGGCGGAGCTGATCCTGGACGAGGCGGTGCGGTACATCCGCATCATGTCCTGGATGGGCGTCCCCATGACGTTTTCGGTGTGCGTCGCCAGCTCCCTGCGGGACATGGGCCAGGTGAAGACGCCCCTGGTGGTGACGGTCGTCGCCACGCTGACGAACACGCTGTTCAACTGGCTGCTGATCTACGGGAACCTCGGTTTCCCCAGGCTGGGCGTCGAAGGCGCGGCCTGGGCGACGGTCATCGCCCGGATACTGGAATTCGCGATCTTCGCGGCCGTGTATCTGCGCTCCAGGCCGGATTTCGCGGTCCGCCTCGCGGACTTTGGCAGGATCGACGGCGCGCTCTTCCGGGAGATCCTCAAAAAGAGCGCGCTGGTGCTCTTCTGCGAAATGGTCTGGGTGCTTTCGGAAACGGTCACCACGGCTATCTACAACGGCCGGGGCGGCGCGGACGTGGTGTCCGGCATGGCCTCGAGCTTCACCATCGCCAATTTGTACTTCGTGGCCTTCGGGGGCGTGTATTCGGCCACGGGGGTTCTCCTGGGCAAGACCCTGGGCGAGGGCGATCTGGAGCGTGCGCGCCGGGAGAAGACGTGGCTCCTGTCCGGCTCGGCGGTGTTCGGCCTGGCGATGATGCTCTTCGGGCTTGCCACCACGCTGATCGTGCCCGTGGTCTTCGGCCGCCTGAGCGAGAGCGCCGTGGATCTCTGCCGCCGCATGGTGGCGATGATGGCGCTTCTGATGCCGCCGTGGGTCTATATGAACACCCAGCAGGCGGTGGCGCGCTCGGGCGGGGATACGCAGATGGGCGCGTATACCGATGCCGGGCTCACCCTCTTTGTGATGCTGCCCATGGTCTTTCTGCTGGCGCGCTTCACGAACGCGGGCCCGGTGGCGCTGTACTGCGGCGTCAAGCTGGTGGACGTGATCAAAATGGTGATCTTCCACTTCTGGCTGAAAAAAGAGCGCTGGCTGAAGAACCTGACGGCCTGAGCGCCGGAAAGAATTGCGCCTCGCGCCGCGGAGTGGTATGATAACCTTGAGATCTTTGGGGAAGAGGTGGAACTGATGAAGGTATTGCGAAGCGCGAGGGGCCAGGCCATGCCCGGGCCGAGCGTGCCCATTTCACGGGAGGCGTTCGAGCCGTCCGATGAGACCGTGCTGCGCTGGCTGGGCAACGCGGGCGTGCTGGTGCACAGCCGTTCGACCAACCTGATGATCGATCCCCTCCTGGAGGGGTTCGACATGCCCCTGCTGATCGAGCCGCCCATCTTGCCCCAGGCTGTGCCTTGCCTGGACGGCGTGCTGATCTCCCATATCGACAACGATCATCTCAGCCTCCCGACCTGCCGCGGCTTGGCGAGCGTGTGCCCCGCGTTCCACGCGCCGCGGTACGTCGCCGGTGAGATGCGCAAGGAAGGGCTGAACGCGGCAGGCCACGATATCCACGAGAGCTTCTCCGTGGGCGAGGTGGCCGTGCGGCTCACGCCCGCCGACCACGATTGGCAGAACGAGGTGCCCGGCTTCTCCTTCCGCCATTGGAAGAAGGAGGATTACTGCGGCTTCTGGCTGGATACGCCCGACGGCAGCGTCTGGATGCCGGGAGATTCGCGCCTCCTGGAGGAGCAGCTGCATATGCCGGAGCCGGACGTGATCCTCTTCGATTTTTCGGACAACGTCTTCCACATCACCTTCGAAGGCGCGGTTCGCCTGGCCAATACCTACCCCGGCGCGGAGCTGATCTGCATCCACTGGGGAACGGTGGATTCGCCGGAGATGACGCCCTTCAACGGCGACCCGGAGGCCCTGCTGCCCCGGGTGACGCGCCCGGAGCGCGTCCACGCCCTGGCGCCGGGCGAGCCCTTCGCGCTGAGAAAACGGTAAGGGCGCGCGACGGCCCTTCACAGAAACGAGCCCCGCCGGCAACGGCGGGGCTCGTTTTTTTGACAAGCGTCAGCGGATCTGGCCGCTGCCGTGAATGACGGTCTTGTAGCTGGTGAGTTCCTCGAGCCCCATGGGACCGCGCGCGTGCAGCTTCTGGGTGGAGATGCCCATTTCGCACCCGAGGCCGAACTCGCCGCCGTCGGTGAAGCGCGTGGAGGCATTGACGTACACAGCCGCGGAATCGACCGCGCGCACGAAGGAGGCGGCCTGTCCGTCGTCCCGCGTGACGATGGCCTCGCTGTGGCCGGTGGAGTGGCGGGCGATGTGGACGACGGCCTCTTCCAGACTGGAAACGACGCGCACGGCGAGGATATAATCGAGGAATTCCGTATCGAAATCTTCCGGCCCGGCGGACGTGCCGGAGATGATCCCGGCGGCGCGCGGATCGAGGCGCAGATCTACGGGCGGAAGGCCGCGCTCCACCCGTTCCTCCACGAGGCGCGCGCGAAGCCGGGGGAGGAAGCGAGGAGCGATCGCCTCGTGGACGAGCAGGACCTCCGCCGCGTTGCAGACGGAAGGGCGGCTGGTCTTGGCGTTGTCCACGATGGCGAGGGCCATGTCCTCGTCCGCGGACGCGTCCACATAGATGTGGCAGATACCCGAGCCCGTCTGGATGCAGGGGACCTTGGCGTTCTCCACGCAGCTGCGGATGAGCCCCGCTCCGCCGCGCGGGATGAGCAGATCGATAGATCCCGTCGCTTCCATCAGGGCGAGAGCGCTCGCGCGGGAGGTGTCCTCCACAAGACAGGCGAGGTCCTCCGGCAGGCCGACGGCGGCCAGACCCTCGCGGATGGCCCGCGTTACGGCCATGTTGGTGGCGAAGGCCTCCTTGCCCCCGCGCAGGACGACAGCGCTCCCGGCCTTGAGGGCCCGGGCGGCGGCGTCCGAGGTGACGTTGGGACGGCTCTCGTAGATGATGCCGATCACGCCCATGGGCACGGAAACGCGCTCGATGACCAGGCCGTTGGGGCGCTCGGCGCGGCGCAGTACGCGGCCGACGGGGTCCGGCAGCCCGGCGACGGAGAGGACGCCCTCCGCCATGGCCCGCAGGCGCGCTTCGCTGAGGGCGAGGCGGTCGAGCATGACCTCGCTGACGCCTCCGCGCGCCCGGGCGAGGTCCTCGGCGTTGGCGCGGAGAATCTCTTCGCTGTGAGAAAGCAGACGCGCGGCGATGGCGCGCAGGGCCTCGTCCTTCCGGCTGGAAGGCGCGGCGGCCAGCGCGGGGGCCGCCGCCTTGGCGGCGCGAAGGATGGCGTCCGTCTGGCGCATTATCGATCCCTCCCGAAAAAGCGCGTGCCGGCCTTGCGGCCCTCGGTGATATCGTAGAGCACCGCGGGGCTGTCCCCGCGGGCGATGACCATGTCCACGCCCGCGTCCATGCAGATGCGCGCGGCGGCGAGTTTAGTCGCCATGCCGCCCGTGCCCAGGCGCGTGCCGCTGCCGCCCGCCGCGGCGAGGAGCTCCGGCGTGAGGGCGCGCACCTCCGGGATGAGGCGGGCCTCGGGGTCCCGGCGCGGATCGGCGGTGTAGAGCCCGTCGATATCCGAGAGGATGACGAGCAGATCCGCCCGCACGCTCACGGCCACCAGGGCGCTGAGGGTATCGTTGTCGCCCACGGCGACTTCCTCCGTGGCCACGGTGTCGTTTTCATTGATGATGGGCAGGGCCCCCAGGGCGAGCAGGCGCTCCACGGTGTTGACGAAGTTGCAGTGGCGCTCCTCGCTGCGCAGGTCCTCACCGGTGAGGAGGATCTGCGCGACGACGTGGTTGTATTCGGAGAAGAGCTTGTCGTAGACGTACATCAATTCGCACTGGCCCACGGCGGCCATGGCCTGCTTGCCGGGCATGTCCTCCGGGCGCGCGGCCAGGTTCATCTTGCCCACGCCCATGCCGATGGCCCCCGAGGAGACGAGAATGAGATCGTGCCCGGCGTTCTTGATATCGCTCAGCGTTTTGCACAGCGCCTCCACATGGCGGATGTTCAGACGCCCGGTGGCGTGCGTGAGCGTGGATGTGCCGACTTTCACCGTGACGCGCATGTGGCCTTCCCCCTCCGATTGGGCGATTATAGCCCATTATAGCACGTTTTCGGCCGGGAAGGGGAAGAACACACTTTTTTTGCATGAAAAGGCGCGCCTCCGCCGGGAGGCGCGCCTGGGACGCGAAGGAGCGGCGTCAGTTGGCGTAGTAGATCTGCGCGAGGCCGCCGTGGCTGGTCTCGCGGTATTTTTCGTCCATGTCGCGGCCTGTGCGGTACATGGTGGCGACCACCTCGTCGAAGGAGATCTTGCGGGTGGAGAACAGGAAACGGGAGAGGTTCACGGAGCTGATGGCCCTCATGGCGGCGACGGCGTTGCGCTCGATGCAGGGGATCTGCACCAGGCCCTTGACGGGATCGCAGGTGAGGCCGAGGTTGTGCTCCATGGC
>CACZOT010000377.1 GCA_902782795.1 uncultured Eubacteriales bacterium
AGCACCATGGTGGTCTTGCCGGAACCCGAGACGCCCGTCACCACGGTGAGCCTCCCCTTGGGCAGGCGCGCCTCCAGGGGCCGGACGGTGTGGATCGGCCCGGTGGAGAGGCGGATCTCGCCATGGGCGAAGAGCTCCTCCGCGCGGGGCCGCACTCGCGCGTTCTCCCGGCCCGCCAGGAACGGCCCGATGCGGGAAGCGGCGTTCTCCTCCACCTCCGGGATGGTTCCCTGGGCGATGACGCGCCCGCCGTCCGCGCCGGAATCCGGCCCCAGCTCGATGACCCAGTCCGCCTCGGAGAGGATCTGGGTATCGTGGTCCACGAGCACGACGGAGTTGCCGTCGGCGACGAGGTCGTGCATCACGTCCGCGAGTCCGCGGATATTGGCGGGATGCAGGCCGATGGAGGGCTCGTCCAGCACGTAGAGGACGCCCGTCGTGCGGTTGCGCACAGCGCGGGCGAGCTGCATGCGCTGCCGCTCGCCCGTGGAGAGCGTCGAGGAGGCGCGGTCCAGCGAAAGATAGGAAAGGCCCAGGTCCATGAGCCGGCGCGCCGTCACCAGGAAGGACTCACAGATGGCCTCGGCCATGGGGCGCATCTCCTCCGGGAGGGACCCGGGCACGCCTGCGACCCATTCCACCGCCCGGCCCAGCGTCATGCGGCAGGCCTCGTCCAGGCGGATGCCGCGCACTTTCGGGCCGCGCGCCCGGGTGCAGAGGCGCGTGCCGCCGCAATCCGGGCACGTCTCCTCCTTGAGGAACTTCTCCACGCGCTTCATGCCCTGCTCGTCCTTGACCTTGGCCAGGGCGTTTTCCACGGTATAGATGGCGTTGAAGTAGGTAAAATCCATCTCCCCCGCCGCGCCGCTGGTCTGATTCTGATAAACCATGTGGTGCTTGACGGGCGGGCCGTAGAAGACCATCTCCCGCTCCCTGGGCGTGAGTTCCCGGAAGGGCACGTCCGTGCGCACGCCCAGCTCCCGGGCGATATCCTTCATCAGTTTCCACATCAGCGACTGCCAGGGAAGCACCGCGCCCTCGTCGATGGTGAGGGATTCGTCGGGCACGAGGGTGGTCTCGTCCACAGTGCGGACCGTGCCGGTGCCGCCGCATTTCTCGCAGGCTCCCTGGCTGTTGAAGGCGAGCTCCTCCGCGCCCGGGGCGTAGAAGCGCGCGCCGCACTCGGGGCAGATGAGCTCCTGCCCCGCCGCCACGGCGAGGCTCGGGGCGAGGGCGTGGCCGTTGGGGCAGACGTGGCTCGCCAGGCGCGAATACATGAGCCGCAGGCTGTTGAGCAGCTCCGTGCCCGTGCCGAAGGTCGAACGGATGCCGGGGACGCCGGGCCGCTGGTGCAGGGCCAGGGCCGCGGGGACGTAGGAGATCTCGTCCACGTCCGCGCGGGCCGCGCCGGTCATGCGCCGCCGGGTGTAGGTCGAGAGCGATTCCAGATACCGCCGCGAGCCTTCGGCGTACAGGACGCCCAATGCCAGTGAGGATTTGCCCGACCCGGACACCCCCGCGACGCCCACGATGCCGCCTAGCGGCACGTCCACGTCGATATTCTTCAAATTGTGCACGCGCGCGCCGCGCACGAGGATCTTCTCCGGCCTGCCCGTATCCCGCTGCATCGATATGCGCTCCCTTTGCGATTGGATTTCTTCCATTATATATCATCGCCCCGCTTTTCGCGGGAAGCGGCATGTTAATTCGCGCGCCTTGGGCGACCTCCTGGACAAAATGCGCGACATTGCGGCCGTGTCGTCTGGACAGGCGCCGCGGTTGGGGCTATACTGTGTCCATCGGTTGAAGCAAAGGAGGTCCTCCTCATGAAGAAAGCCCTTTCCCTGCTCCTGGCGCTGGTCCTGGCCGCGGCCCTGTGCGGTTGCACGGTCTCGATCAGCCGCGCCGGACGTTACCCGGACGCGGAAAAATACACCGTCGGCGATTTCACCTTCCAAGCCGCGGACGTAGACGAGATCGTCCTCTCCTGGGTCTCGGGCGAGGCGCGGCTGGTGCGCTCCGAGGCGGCGACGCTCTCCGTGACCGAGGAGGCCCCCGCGGGTCTCCCCGCTGACGCGCTCATACATTGGTATTTGGACGGCCGCACCCTGCGCATCCAGTACTGCGCCTCGGGTTACTCCGGCACGATCAACGGCCTCAAGCGTCTCACTGTCGAGGTGCCGGACGGCATCGCCCTGAACGCGGGCGTCACCAGCGGAGACCTCATCCTGGACAGCCACGCGCTTTCGGCCGTCAACCTGGGCTGCACCTCCGGCAGCGTCTCCGTCGCGAGCCTGACGGCCGATTCCCTGAACATGGGCGCGACCAGCGGTTCCCTCGCGGCGGCCGAGCTCGCCATCTCCGGGGACCTGGCCG
Source organism: uncultured Eubacteriales bacterium (assembly GCA_902782795.1). Classification (GTDB taxonomy): domain Bacteria; phylum Bacillota; class Clostridia; order Christensenellales; family Aristaeellaceae; genus UBA1224. Next base: position 2,377 of record CACZOT010000377.1, read on the forward strand.
CCTCCGCGACCTCCGGCACCGTCTCCATCGACAGCCTCAGCGCTGCCTCCGCGACCCTCAGCGCCACCAGTGGCACGGTCTCGGCCGGGGAAGTCGCCCTGACCGGCGGCCTCTCCACCGCGGCTACTTCCGGCGCGCTGCGCTTTGGCAGCGTGCGCGCGGGCACTGTTTCCGCGGGCTCTACCTCCGGTGATATCGCCCTGGGCCTCGCCTCCTGCGATTCGGCGGATATCGCCGCCACGAGCGGCACCATCGCCGTGCGGCTGCTGGAAGACCTCGGCGCGCGCGTGGAGTTCACCACCGCCAGCGGCTCTCTCAACGGCGCGGACGGCCGCGTCGCGCAGCTCACCTTTGGCGACGGCTCCTGCCCCGTCACCATCGCAACCACCAGCGGCGACGCGACGGTCAGCGGAGAATAAGCGCCTCGGAAAGCCAAAAAGCCCATGGGCTTCGGCTCCTTTCGCAAGGAGACCGAAGCCCGTTCTTTTACCTGAGCCAATATAAATAGGAAGGAATCCGCCGCGCCGTCACAGCGCCGTCGCGAGGATGGCCATATACGGCTTGCCTGGCAGGAAGACGCGCGTCGCGCCGCTCGCCTCCTCGCGGAAGACCTCGCGGGTCATCTCCCAGGTGTCGAGGATCTCGACGCGGTAGCGCCGCCCTTCCGGCAAGGCGATATCCTGGAAGACGCAGCACTGGGTATCCAGGTACCAAAGGAAGGCCTCCTCGCCCACATGCCCGGCGAAGGTATACTCCACGGCGGCGAAGCGGTCGCGCTCAGGCTGCTTGAGCCGGGCGATGGCGCGCACGAAGGGGCGCAAGCCCTCGGGGAAGGCGTCGCCCGCGAGCGCGGCCTCCATCTCCTCGTCGGTCATGGCGACGAGAGCCGGGAAGCCCGTGCGGGATTCCTCCAGGGGACCGGGAAGCTCCTCCACGATGGAGCGCAGGAAGGCGATGCGCGCCGGGCTCTCTCCCACGAGCCGGCCGCCCTTGGCCCACCAGAGCACGGCGTCGGCACGGTACGCCTCGGCCTTCGCCGGGTCGGGATCGCGCAGGGGCTCGGGATCGATGAACGTCTCGCCGTGGGTGCAGCCGCCGCCCAGGGTGACCGCGCGCCAGAAGCGCTGCGTCATCTCCCGGCCGGAGATATTTCCCCAGAAATGCTGGATGTTGCCCTCATAGCAGCATTCGTCGACGAGCACGGGCTTGCCGTAGCGGCGCGCCATCTCCCCCACGCGCGTGAGCTGCTTGGACTGCCAGGACATGTGGGTGATGTTGGGGCGCGCGGCGTCCCAGGGCAGGAAGCAGTTGTGGCAGGAAAGCAGGTGGCGGTAAGGATCGCGCGCGGCGACGTATTCTTCGATCTCCTCCCAATCCCTCTGGGATTTGGCGGCGCACAGGTCGTACTCGTTGGCCAGGCTCCACCAGATGTGCGGCCAAGCGGCGAACCGGCGCAGAAGATAATCCAGATAGACGAGGTTGTCCTTCTGGGGCATGGAAGCGAACCCCCAGCGGTCATAGGGGTGGAAGAGGATGAGATCCGCCTCGATCCCCATCTCCTCCAGCGCCTCCAGGCGCGTCTCAAAGAGATCCCAGAAGGCGTAGCAGGGCGTTTCCACGTCCCAGGAGCCGTCCGCGCGGCGCTCAAAGGCGTAGAAGGGCGGCTCGTTGCGGTTGTAATCGTAATGCTTGGGGAAGACGCACAGGCGCACCTTGTTGAAGGGGCTCTCGCGCAGGGTGGCGAGGGTCTGGCGCACGAGGGCGTCCTCCTGGCTGGCGAGGGCGTAAACGGTGGTGCCGAAGGCGGTGAAGGGCTTGCCGTCGGCATAGTACAGATGCGTGCCCTTCGCGCGCACCGGCCCGTGGTCTTCCGGCCCCGCGGGCTGCGCGAGGGCTTCGCCCTCTCCCAGGCCCTCGACGCGCCAGCGCCATTTGCCCGCCTTCTCCGGCAAAAACCTCACGCACCAGCGCTCTCCGCCGCGGTAGAACCCCTGCGCGCGGACGGTGTCGCCGCTCTCATGGGTGAAGACGGCCTCCGGTGCGGCCAGCGCCTCCGGGCCTTGCGGCGCGGCGGCCCGCCATTCGATCTGGGCCATGCGGTACTGCCGCCAGGCGGATTGTCCGTATTTCTCCATGGTCCTCTTCCTCCTTGCTTTTGTTTCTCTTGAAACGGGC
>CACZOT010000378.1 GCA_902782795.1 uncultured Eubacteriales bacterium
CCGCCGTCGCGCAAAAGGACCGGCGCGTCCGGAGAAACGGCTGCCTCGAGAGTGCCGGCCAGGTCGTCCAAAGCGTCCAGGCGCGAGACGGTCTCCCGCAGGACGGCCGGCAGTTCCTTCCCCGCAAAGAGCACGGCGATGCCGGGCACAGCCCGCAGCGAACGCAGCAAGGCCAGGCAGTCGCGCCCGTTGACGGTATCGTACGCGATGCGGCTGGTGAGGCGCTCCACGTCGTAGACGTTTTCGAGCGTCTCGCGCAGCTCGTCCGTCAGAAGCGGATTGCTCTTGAGGAACTCCACGGCGTCCAGGCGCGCCTCGATGGCCGCGCGGTCGGCCAGCGGCCGCTCCAGCCATTCTCGCAGGAGACGCCCGCCCATGGAAGTGACGGTCACGTCCATCAGGCCCAGGAGAGAACCGCGCTTCGTCCCGCCAAAGAGCGTTTTCATGAGCTCAAGGTTGCGCTCGGCGATGCGGTCCACCTGCAGGACTTCGCTGTCTGCAAAGGGCTCGATCTTGAGGATGTGCACGAGGGCATTTTTCTGCGTTTCTTCGAGATAGCGCATGAGCGCCGCCGCGGCGAGCACGGCAGCGCGTTTCCCCTCCAAGCCCATCTCCTCCGCCGTCGAAACACCGAAATGCCCCGAGAGACGCTTGAGCGCCTGCGCGTAGGTCGCGTCGCCTTCGAACTGCTGGGCGCGCAGCGGGCTCTCCGGCACATATTTCGCGAAGAGCTCCGCGTCGTTGACGAGCAGCTCGCGCGGCGACAGACGGCTGAGCTCGTCCGCTAGACGCACGCGAGCTCCCATGATCTGCCAGGCGCGAAATTCGCCCGTGGAGACGTCGCACAGCGCCGCCCCGGCGACTTCTTTTTGCACATGCAGCGCGAGGATATAGCTGGGCGCGCGCTCATCGAGCATGGCGCTCTCAATGACCGTGCCCGGCGTGACCACGCGGATGACGCTGCGCTCCACGAGACCCTTGGCGAGGGCTGGATCCTCCATCTGCTCGCAGATGGCGACCTTATAGCCCTTGTCGATCAGCCGAGCGAGGTAGGTATCGACCGCGTGATACGGCACGCCGCACATGGGCGCACGCTCGCTCAAGCCGCAGTCTTTACCCGTGAGGGTGAGATCGAGCTCCTTCGAGACGGTGACGGCGTCGTCGAAGAACATCTCGTAGAAATCCCCGAGGCGGTAAAAGAGGATGCAGCCCGGATACTGTTCTTTCGTCGCCAGGTAATGGCGCATCATAGGCGAGATTGCCACGGTTGTTTTCTCCCGCTTGTTTCGTCAGTTGAGACGGCTGGAGCAGCCGCCGCAGGTAGAGCAGCTGCCCGTGCAGCCGCCCTGAGAGGGCTCGTCCGCCTCGCCGGTCTCCCCGGTGATGATGAAGCGGAGCACGCGGTTGACCTGGTTGATCAGCTCGCTGAAGTTCTCGCGCGCGGCGCTCATGGCGACTACGTCCGGCACCATCTGCATCTTCTGCTGGGCCATATCCATCTTCTCGGAAAGGGCGCTGAGGCGCTCGCGGTCTGGCTTGTCCTGCTCGAGGAGGGCTTCGATTTCATGGCGCGTCTCCAGGTATTCCGCCATGGCAGCCGCGGCCTCGCCGTTTTTAAGGGCTCGCTCCTCGGCTTCCTTCATGGTCAGGTATTCTTCGCTCTGCTTGATGGCCTCCGCGAGCTCTCGGGTCTTGGCAAATACGGGATTCATTTGGTTATAGCCGCCTTTCAAAAACGCGCCGTGCGGGGCGCAGATTTTTTCTATACAATTATACCACAACCCCAGGGAAAAAACACCTCTCTCATGTTGAGTTTGCAGGAGGAAATGTACGCTTCTCCCCTGTTCAGGATGGCGGGAAGGTGTTATAATACAAATTGTGGGGCGCTTGTCCCCCGGCAAGATCGAAATACGCTTGGTCTGGAGGAGCGAACATGTCGGAAGGATTGAAGATCACCTACCTCGGCCAGTGCTGCTTCCTGCTGGAGGCGGAAGGCGTGCGCATCGTGACCGACCCGTACCTGAGCGATCTGGTGGACCGCCATCATCCCGATGAGCCGGAGAAATGGACGCGCAATTACGCGCCGCCCTGCGCGCTCGCGGATCTCAAGCCCGATCTCATCCTGATTTCGCACAGCCACACCGATCATATGGATCCGGAGACCCTGGGCGCCTATCGCCAGGCCGGCGGCGACGCGATGATCGCAGCGCCCGCGCCGGAGACGGGCCTCCTGCGCGAGCTCGGCTTCCGGCGCATCGTGGACGCGCGCGCCGAACACGCCATCTTCTTCCGCGGCATCACCATCACCCCCATCGCGTGCGCCCATACAGAGCTGTTCAAGGACGAGAAGGGCCGCTTCCGCAACCTCAGCTACTGCATCGATTTTGGCGATTGGGGCGTCTTTTTCGGCGGCGATATGAGCCTGTACGACGGTCTCAGCGAGCGCGTCGCCCTGGAGAACTGCCAGATGCTCCTCCTCCCCTGCAACGGGCGGGACGAGGAGCGCACCGCCGCGGGTATCATCGGCAACACCACCGCGGAGGAGGCCGCCGCTTTCGCCGCGGAAGTGGGCGCACCGTTTATCCCCACGCACCACGATCTCTATCCCGGCAACGGCTGCCCGGTCGAGGAGATCCTCGCCGCTGCGGAAAAAGCTGGAGCGAAGGCGATCGTGCTCAAGCCTGAAGAGAGCACAACCCTCGAGGACGATTCCTTCGAAGATTGATTGTCCTATGCATAAAACAGACCGTAGTCTTTATGGACTACGGTCTGTTTTTAAACTCAATCGTGAAAGCGGAGTATGCGCGAACGCCATCTATCCGGGATGATCGCTCGGTAGACCTCCTCCATGCCCTTCCGGGCGTGTTCGCTCCGTGCGGGGCCGCTCTCGCTGGAGAGGATGCGATAGACCACGTGAAAAAGCGTGACGCGAACACCCGTATCTCCAAACCTGTTACGCGCGTAAAACGCCAAGCGGCGGCGCGCCATGGCGGCGTCCTCCACGTTGGGCGCTTCCGGGTCTTCGGATTCGATAAAGACTCGCTCAACGCCCATCAAAGCAGACCGAAGTCTGTTCAGAAGCAGTGAGCCATACCCCTGGCTCTTCCAGGGATCAGGCGTAGCAAGGTAATCCACGAGCGCGTTCTTTCCAACCTCGGCCAGGAAAGCGTAGGAGAGGATCCCTTCCTCTCTCTCGAGCGCCCAGCCACTGTAGCAGCCGTTTGCGAGCAGGGGTTCGATGCTCTCCCAGGGGCGCACTTCGTCCGACGGGAACTGCCGCTGCAGGTCGGTATCGTAG
>CACZOT010000379.1 GCA_902782795.1 uncultured Eubacteriales bacterium
CGTCATCCAGACCGCCGACCGCTACGGCATCGTCATGGCCTTCACCGGCATGCGCCTCTTCCATCATTGATCCAGCCCTCTCTGCGGCCGCCTGAGCGCAAGCGGCCGCTTTTCCCATGTTTGCCCGATTTTCAAAATGCTTTGGAGGCACATTCATGAAGATCCTTGTCGTGGGCGGCGGCGGCCGCGAGCACGCCATCATTCAGAAACTCAAGGAAAACCCTGCGATCACGGAGATCTACGCCCTGCCTGGGAACGGCGGCATCGCCGCGGACGCCACGTGCGTGAATATCGGCGCGACAGATATCGAGGGCATCGTGCGTTTCGCCGTGGAAACGAAGATCGATTACGCAGTCGTCGCCCCGGATGATCCGCTCGCCCTAGGCGCGGTGGACGCGCTCGGCGAAAAGGGAATCCCCTGCTTCGGCCCGAACGCCGCCGCAGCGAAGATCGAGGCCAGCAAGGCCTTCGCCAAGGAGCTCATGCGCAAATACGGCATTCCCACCGCCAAGTGCGCCATCTTCACGGAGATGGAGAAAGCCCTCGCCTACGTCGCCGAATGCCGGCTGCCCACTGTTGTCAAGGCGGACGGCTTGGCGCTGGGCAAGGGTGTGCTCATCTGCCAGACGCGCGAGGAGGCCGCCTCCGCGGTGCGCGGCATGATGGAGGAAGGGCTCTTTGGCAAGAGCGGCTCTACCGTGGTCATCGAGGAATTCCTCGAAGGGCCGGAGGTGAGCGTGCTCGCCTTCACCGACGGGAAGACCGTCAAGCCCATGGTCTCCTCCATGGACCACAAGCGCGCCGGCGACGGCGATACCGGCCTTAACACCGGCGGCATGGGCACCATCGCCCCCAACCCTTATTACACGAAGGATGTGGCCGCCCGCTGCATGGAGGAGATCTTCCTCCCCACGGTGCGCGCCATGGCCGCCGAGGGCCGCCCATTCAAGGGCTGCCTGTACTTCGGCCTGATGATCACCAAGGACGGCCCAAAAGTCATCGAATACAACTGCCGCTTTGGTGACCCGGAGACGCAGGTAGTGCTGCCGCTTCTGCGCAGCGATCTGTACACAGTCATGCGGGCAACGACCGAGGGCACGCTCGACGCGACCGAGGTGCGCTTTGCAGAGGACGAATCCGCCTGCTGCGTGATCCTCGCCTCCAAGGGCTACCCCGGCCATTACGAGAAGAACTGCCCTCTCCGCCTGCCGGAGACCGGCGAGGGCGAATGGCTCTTTATCGCCGGGGCCAAGCGGGCTGAGGACGGCTCGCTCCTCTCCTCCGGGGGCCGCGTGATCGGCGCGACGGCCACCGCCCCCACGCTGGAAGACGCCGTCGAGCGCGCGTACGCTCTCGCCCGCCGCGTGGAATTCCCGAACGGCTTTATGCGCTCGGATATCGGCCGACGCGCCCTGGACGCTCAGAAAACGACGAGGTGATGGAAATGGTATATCGCATTTATGTGGAGAAGAAGCCCGAGCTCGCCAACGAGGCGCGCGCGCTGGCCGGGGATATCCGTCAGTTTCTGGGCGTAAAGAGCCTTAAAGGCCTGCGCCTTCTCAACCGCTACGACGCGGAGGGCCTCAGCGAGGAACTCTTCCGCTCCTGCGTGGGCGAGGTCTTCTCCGAGCCTCAGCTGGACGTTGTCTGGGACCACTGCCCCGCCGGAGACGTCGTCTTCGCCGTGGAGTACCTCCCCGGTCAGTTCGATCAGCGCGCCGACTCCGCCGCGCAGTGCATCCAGCTGATCTCCCAGCAGGAACGCCCGCTGGTCCGCACGGCGAAGGTCTATATCCTCGAGGGCGATCTGTCCCCGGAGGAGATTTCCGCGATCAAGAAATATGTCATCAACCCCGTGGAGGCGCGCGAAGCTTCTCTCGACCGCGTAGAGACGCTCCGGACCCAGTATGAGATTCCCGAGACAGTCCGTACCCTCGAGGGCTTCAATTCCCTCGACCGCGAGGGGCTGAACGCCTTCCTCGGCGAATACGCCCTGGCTATGGATCTGGACGATATCGCATTCTGCCAGGAGTATTTCCGCGGTGAGAAGCGCGAGCCCACCATCACGGAGATCCGCATCCTGGATACCTACTGGTCCGACCACTGCCGCCATACCACCTTCCTGACCACCATTGACTCCGTCTCCTTTGAGGACCCGCTCGCAGAAAACGCCTGGCAGGATTACCTCGCCACGCGCCGCGAGATCGGCCGCACCAAGCCCATCAACCTGATGGACATCGGCACCATCGGCGCGAAGTACCTCAAGAGCAAGGGCCTCCTCCAGAAGCTGGACGAGAGCGAGGAGATCAACGCCTGCACCGTGAAGATGGACGTGACGGTGGACGGCGTCACCGA
>CACZOT010000380.1 GCA_902782795.1 uncultured Eubacteriales bacterium
CTGGAGCCAGGACGAGGGCGAGCAGCTCTCCGTCTTTGACGACCGTCGGCTTCTGTTCTGACCGGCTCGGATCATCCTCAGAGAAACGATTATGGGCTTTGGGATCCTTCGTCGAGGATCCCAAAGCCCATGGTGTTTGTATGCTCTTTCGGCTGGCGTTTCCGCTCACCCCGCGCAAGTGCATGCGGCTGCAGGGCGATTCCGGATGGCGCTAACCGGACGTGTGTTTCCGCTCACCGCCGGCACGAACGCATGCAGAGCATCTCGCCCACGGGCACGCCCGCGTCCCCGGCGATGACGGCGCACTTGGCGAGCATCAGGAAGAAGCAGCCCTCCTTGCCCGCCTCGCTGAGGCTCTCGTAATTGGCCTGGCCTTTGGCGATCACCACATCCGCGTCGGCGAAGATGGCCCGGAACTCTTCGCTCGCGCGCTCCAGCACCGTGCCGAGGGAATCGTCCCCGTTGGGCAGGATGCGCGCGAAACGGTCCATGCCCACGAACGCGGCGTCCTCGGCGATGGAATCGTTCACGACCGGCGCTCCTCGCACGGCGAAGACGATCTCCGCGCGCGGGACCATCGCCCGGATGCGCTCCACGAGCAGGCGGTCCACGCAGATCTCGCCGCAGTTGTCGCCGATGTAGAGCACCGTCCGCGCCGCGGCGAGCCGCTCTCGCAGGTCGGCGGAATCGTCGACGGCGAAGGAACGCTCCTCCAGGCCGTCGAAGCGGCCGAGCATCTCCTCCAGGGACAGATCGTGCATGGGGTTATAGTCCACGACGTTGGCCATGGCCGCGAAGAGCAGCGCCGTGTGGAAGGGATCGGGCGAGGAATCGATGCGCCGGGCAAACTGGGGCAGGAGCGCCAGGAAGCGCTCGTTGGCCGCGCGGCGCAGACCGCGGTACGGGTCCGGATCGCCCAGGTGCTCCTTGACGATGCGGAACGTGCCGCCGATGGCCTCGGGCGTGGTGCGGGAATAATCGAATTCGGCGAGATAGCGGAAGACCTTCCGGTAGAGGCTCTCCCGGTCGGTCGCGCCGGTCATCTCCGCCACGCGGATCGCCTGGTTCACCATGCATGGGAGGCAGTTCTCCTGCATGCGCATCTTCTTCATCTCCCTTATTCGCCTGAAAACAGCATACCCGTTTTCCCCCTGCGCGTCAAGGCGTCCAGGGGCGGCGCGAAAAAACGGCCGGCGGCCCCTCTGCGGAGCCGCCGGTCTGAAATCATGCGTGATTCGCCTTCGAGCCGCGCAGCATGGCGAGCACCTTGCCGGGCTTGGGCGGATCCCCGCGCCAGAAGGCCATGAGCGTATATACCTTGCCTGCGAGGATGGTGAAGACGAGCGATACCACGAGCACCACCGCCAGAGGGCCGACGGCCCCAAGCGGGCTCAGCTGGCCCAGAAGCACGCGCCCCGGCGCGACCATGACCGCGGTGAAGGGCACCCAGTTGAGCCACGCCGCCTCGGAGACCATGCCGCCGGACGCCCCGCTGCCGTAGATGATGGCGAAGAGGCTGGCGACGATGAACGCGGTGAAGAAGACGTTGGTGGTGGAGAGATCCTCCGGCTTGCCCGCCATGGCGCCGCCGAAGGCGGAGAGCGAGCAATAGAGCAGGAACCCGCTGATCAGCAGGAGCACGGCCATGACCACGGCCGCGGGCGTGAACATGCCGCCGAGGGAGCCAAGCAGATCCATGAACGCGATCAGACCCATCTGGGAGGTGGGGTTCCCGGCCAGGACCAGCGCGCGGCCGAGCAGCAGCCCGCCGACCACGCCCGCGCCCCACACGAGCATCTGGATGATGCCGGCCAGGGCGATGGCCAGGAGCTTGCCCAGCATCAGCCCGGCGGGCTTTACGGAGATCAGGAAGGTATCCATGAGCTTGGAGGTCTTCTCCAGGATGACGCTGTTGGCCACGGACTGCCCGTACACCAGCACGAAGAAGTACACCAGCATGACCACCAGGTACGGCAGCACCATCTGCAGCACTTCCCCGACGAGGCCGCCGGGCGCGTCCTCTTCGCCGGAATCGACGCCGGAGAACACCGGGGTGTAGATCTCGGAGAGCTGGGCCGGGTCGAGCCCGGATTTCACCGCGTAGGCGTAAGGCAGCCATTGCCCCGCTTCCTTGGCCCAATTCTCGGCGTCGTCCCAATCGATCACGCTCTCCTCCGGCAGGAGCACGCGGGAGCCGCTCTCCTCCAGCAGGAGCACCACGCCCGTGGGCCCGGCCTCGGCGAGGGCCTCCTCAAGGGTGCCGGCATGCGTCGTATCCGTCGTTCCGCCGATCCAGGCGAGGAAGTTCCAATCGATCTCGCCCGGCATGTTGTCCACGATCACGGCGCGCTCGATGCGCGATCCGGGCTCGTCGGTCTTCCTGACCACGAGCGTATCGAACAGGAGCATGCCGCCCGCGATGGCCACGAGCAGGATCACCGCGGTGAGGATGGTCGCCAGGCGGTAGCCTTTTTGGCGCATCTGCTGGCGCAGGGTGAAGGAAAACACCTTCGTCCAGCCCCTTACGATCCCATTTTTCATGCCCTTTCGCCTCCCTTCGCCTGCCGCGCGATGGACAGGAGCTGTCCCATCTTCACACGGCTGCCGCGCTGCATGAGCAGCGTCGCGTACACCTTGCGGCAGAACGCCGCCAGCAGCGCGATCACCACGATCTGCACCGCCCAGGAGCCCGCCAGCACCCCGAAGCCGATCTGGCCCAGCGCGTAGCGCACGGGAGCGATGAACGCGCTCACCACCGGGAGCATCGAGAGCACCGCCGAGGCCGTGCGGCCGCCGAGGCCGGCGGTCACCAGGGAGACGGCGTAGCCGATCATCACCAGCATGACCACGGTGCCGTTGGCGGATTGCACGTCCTCCATCGTGCTGCAGCAGACGCCGGAGAGCGCGCCGATCAGCGAGAAGACCGCATACGCCAGCAGGATCGAGACCACGATCGCCGCGATCAGCCCGGGGCCCATGTTCACCAGGGCCGTGCCGATGCCCAGCGCGGAGGTGATATCGCTGAGAAGCCGCACGCCGAAGAGGTTCGAGGAGATCCACCAGGAGAGGAACAGCCCGCCCGCGAGGACCACCAGCTCGATCGCCACCAGGCACATGCTCGCCAGGATCTTGCCCAGGATCAGGGCCATGGGCTTCACGCTCACCATCAGGAATTCCACGAGCTTGGAGGCCTTCTCTTCCACGACGGAGCGCACGATGTAGCTGGCCGAGAAGTTCACCAGCACGATCACGAGGATGGCGTAGGCCAGGGTGATGGCGTAGCTGGTATCGAAGCTGACCGCGTTCTCCTTCTCCCCTTCGGGCGCGGGCTCGAGGGAACGGTAGTATTCCTCCGCGCTCATCACCTCGGGGA
>CACZOT010000381.1 GCA_902782795.1 uncultured Eubacteriales bacterium
GATTTCTACCGCTGCGCCTTGATCGGCATGTTTACGGAGTGGGTAGAGGGCGGCATGCAGGGAGATTTCGCCGGTCAGCTCGGCCGGTTAGACGAGCTGCTGGGCGGTTCCATCGCCGCGGCGCTGTGCTCCGGCGAGGAATACTAGCGCCTTTTTTGCGCAATACTGCCTTTTTGCCTATGGAAAAACCGCTTGCGGGGGAGTATCCTGTAAGGGTAGAAGCAATGAGTACGCCGCAGCGCGTCGGCGGGAAGAGAGGGATCTGATCGTGAGAGCGGTCCGTGTCGCCAAACGGCTGTATATCGGAAATTCCGCGCTGCTGTGCGTGGCGGGGCTGCTGTTCATGCTGGTGCCGGTCGCGAGCCTGAAGGTGGTCTGCATCGCCTTGGGTATCCTCATGCTGGTGTTCGCGGCGAACAAGCTCACGGGCTATTTCAGCAACGATCAGTACGGCCTGGCCTTCCAGTTCGATCTGGCCCTGGGCATATTCGTGGCCGCGATCGGTCTGATGCTCCTCGTGCATCCGGACAGGGCCATCTCCGCGGTGAGCGTGCTGCTGGGGCTGTTCGTGCTGATCGACGGCGGCTCCAAGGTGCAGACCGCTCTGGACGCGCGCCGCTTCGGCCTGCGCGCCTGGTGGCTGATCCTCGCATGGGCGATCCTCAGCGCCATCGCGGCGATGCTCCTCATTTTCTACCCGAACGACAGCGCGCGCGTGCTGATGATCCTGGCCGGCGTGACGCTCCTCATCGACGGCAGCCTGAACCTCTTCGGTTCCCTCTACATGGTGCGCACGGCAAACCGCCGCCGCGCTCCTCGCCTCGAGGAATAACTCGGAACCTTCCGCGACATCCCCGCGCAGAACCGCGCGGGGTATGTTTTTGCCCGCGGCGGGCCATCCTATGCGCGATCGAATTCGCGAAAGGATGCCTGCCATGAAACGGATTGGCCTGCTGCTCCTGGCGGCGCTGATCGCCGCCGCCCCGGCCCTGGCGCTGGAGGAATATCCGCCGGAGGATTGGGCCGACGTGCTGCGCGCCCAGGCGCTGCCCCTGCAGACGCGGTTGGAAACGGGCGCGCGCGGCGAGGACGTGCGCCTGCTCCAGCAGAGCCTGATTGCCCTGGGACTGCTCGAAGGGCGGGCGGACGGCGTCTTCGGCGCGAAGACGGCGGAGGCCGTCGGGCGGTACAAACAGGCGCTCATGGAGATGAGCCGCGCCGACCTCTATGTAGACGACCTCGCGCCCGGCGACGCGGTCTCCTACGCCCTTTGGGCGATGCTGACGGAAGGCCCGCTGGATACGGGTGGCTGGACCCTGCGGGAAGGCGATCGCGGCGAGGCAGTGCTGATTCTGCAGACGCGGCTGCGCGCCCTCGGGTATCCCGCGGAGGCGGATGGTTTCTTCGGCGCGGATACCGCCTACGGCGTGGAGCTCTTTCGCTATTTTTCCGGGATGGGCAAGGAGAACGGCGAGGCGGACGCCGCTCTGCGTGCGGCGCTGTTCGCCCCGGGAGCGAGCCCAGCGCGGTATAAGCGTCTCGCGCAGGGGTCCTCCGGAAGTGAGGTGCGCGCGCTCCAGGCGCGCCTGCGGCTGACAGGTTTCCTCATGGATTCTGCGGACGGCGGCTACGGCGCGAAGACTGCCGAGGCCGTGCGGCGTCTCCAGGATTGCCTGGCCGAGCGCGGCGAGCTCCTGGAGAGCGACGGCCGCGCGGACCCGTACCTGCAGGAGATTTTCTTCGAACGCTTCGCCCTCGCGCCGCGTGAGCTGGGGGAGGGCGACAACGGCGCGGAAGTGGCGCGGCTCCAGCGTCGCCTCACGCTGCTGGGCTTCGGGGCGGGTTCGGGCGACGGGTCCTTCGGCGCGGCGACGGCGGCGGCTCTGCGCCGCTTCCAGAAACGCAACGGACTCGGCGCGACCGGCGCCGCCGATACCGCCACGCAGGAGCTCCTCTACAGCGAGAAGGCCAAGAGCGAGCTCAAGGGGTATCTGCTGAAAGTATCGCTCAGGGACCAGAAGGTCTATGCCTATGCCCTGGACGAGGACTACGAGTACACCATCCTGACCCGCACCATGACTTGCTCCACCGGCGTTCCCGGCAACGCCACCCCGAAGGGCACGTTCCGAAACACAGGCCCGGGCCTTCGGTGGCACTACTTCAAAAAATACAAGTGCTGGGCGCAGTACGCCTACTACATCCAGGGGAACATCATGTTCCATTCCGTGCTCTATACGGACA
>CACZOT010000382.1 GCA_902782795.1 uncultured Eubacteriales bacterium
GGGATCTGATCTTAGAATCCCGAAGCCTTGAGCTTTATATTGACCTCCGAATTGAGGGACCCAGGGGGATCATTCCCCCTGGCGGGGAGCCCGAGGGGCGGAGCCACTCGGCGCACTCAGCGTCTTCGCCTTCAGCGTATTCCCCGCGATGTGTCAGATCTTCTCCGCCTTCGGTCCCTGGGGCGTATCGATGATGCGATAGCCCATCGCGGCGACCTCGTCGCGGATGCGGTCAGCCTCGGCCCAATTCTTGGCCTTCTTGGCGGCGGCGCGCTGTTCGAGGAGCGCGGCGACGGCGGGGTCGGTATCGTCGCTCTTTTCCTCCTCGGCGCGCAGCTTTTCCGCGGCGGCGCGGAGGCTGAGCCCGAGCACGGTATCGTACGCGTCGATGGCGGCGAGCTTGGTCTTGTCGTCGGTATCGGCCTTGAGGGCGTCGTAGACGGCGGTGATGGCGAGGGAGGTGTTCAGATCGTTGCCGATGGCGGCGTCGAACTTCTCCTTGAGGGTTTGGAGCATGGCCTCGTCCGCCTGGGCAGCCGGGTCGTCCTTGAGGGCGGCCACGCGCGCGACGAGCTTTTTGTAGGCCGCGGCGGCGTTATCCAGGTTTTCCCAGGAGAAGACGAGGTTGCGGCGGTAATGGCTCTGCAGGCAGAAGAAGCGGTAGGCGAGGGGATCGTACCCCTTTTCCTCGAGCAGGCTCACCGTCAGGAACTCGCCGGAGGATTTGCTCATCTTGCCGCTGGTGGTGTTGAGGTGATGTACGTGCATCCAGTAGTTGCACCATTTGTGCCCGAGGTAGGATTCGGACTGGGCGATCTCGTTGGTGTGGTGCGGGAAGGCGTTGTCGATGCCGCCGCAGTGGATATCGAGATCCTCGCCCAGGTGCTTCATGGAGATGCCGCTGCACTCGATGTGCCAGCCCGGGTAGCCCACGCCCCAGGGAGAATCCCACTTGAGGGCCTGGTCCTCAAACTTGGACTTGGTGAACCAGAGAACGAAATCGTTCTTGTTGCGCTTGTTGGTATCCTCCTCGACGCCCTCGCGCACGCCCACGTCCAGGTCGTCTGCCTCGAAATCATTGAAGATATAGTACTTTTTGAGCTTGGAGGTATCGAAGTACACGTTGCCGCCCGCGAAGTAGGCGTAGCCCGTGTCCATGAGCTTGGTGATGATGCGGATGTAATCCTCGATGCAGTTGGTGGCCGGCTCCACCACGTCCGGACGCTTGATGTTGAGCTTTTCGCAATCCGCGAAGAAGGCGTCCGTGTAGAACCTGGCGATCTCCATGACGCTCTTGTGCTCGCGGCGAGCGCCCTTGAGCATCTTGTCCTCGCCGGTATCGGCGTCCGAGGCCAGATGGCCCACGTCCGTGATGTTCATGACGCGCTTGACGTTGTAGCCCTCGAAGCGCAGCGCCTTCTCCAGAACGTCCTCCATGATGTAGCTGCGCAGGTTGCCGATGTGCGCGAAGTGGTAGACCGTCGGCCCGCAGGTGTACATCTTCACGATGTCCGGATGGTTGGGCTTGAAGTCCTCTTTCATATGCGTCGCGGAATTGTAGATCTTCATGGCTCGTATGTTCCTCCCATGCCAGGTTCTCATCTCTGAAGAAGAGTATGCCACGCTCCGCCCGTTCGGTCAACCCTTTCTGTGGAAAATTCGCCGCGCCCCTGGCGAATGGGCCGGGGCACAGGAAAAGCAGCCCTTTTTCCAAAGGTCTGCTTTCTATGCGCGTTTCAGCGGTTTCCCGTCAGCGCAGGAACCCGTTGATGATCTGCTCCTCGGCCTCGGCCTCGGTAAGGCCCAGCGTCATGAGTTTGATGATTTGCTCCCCGGCGATCTTGCCGATGGCGGCCTCGTGCACGAGCGCCGCGTCCACGTCGTTGGCCTCGAGGGCGGGCACGGCAAGAATGCGGCCGCGGTCCATGATGATGGAATCGCACTCGGTGTGGCCGTGGCAGGCGGCGTTGCCGACGATCTTGGCGTCGAACTTCTGGAAGGAATCGTCGCGCGCGACGGAGCGCGAGACGATATCGGCGCTGGCCCCTTCTCCGTTGAGGGAGACGACGTAAGTGCTGACGGCGTGCTGTTCGCCGTGGGTCATGAGCCGCTCGCGCACGACCAGCTTCGCGCCCTCGGCCAGCTCGGCAGTGGTGGTGCGGTCGGTGTCGTCCACGCCCTTGATCTGCACCATCTCCATCTCCATGCTGCTGCCCTCGGCCATGTGCACCTCGGTGCCGGGGTTGAGGATGCGCTTGCCCCGGCCCTCGCCCGAGCCATAGTGCTTTTCGACATAGCGCACGTGCGCGCCCTTTTCGAGGAAGAAGCGGTGGATGCCGTCGTGCTCGGAGTCCTGATTGCCGCAGTTGTCGATGCCGCAGCCGGCCACGATCACCAC
>CACZOT010000383.1 GCA_902782795.1 uncultured Eubacteriales bacterium
AGCAACGCTTTTCTGAAAACAAGAGGAGGCTTGTTCCATGATCCAGCTTCAGAATGTCGAATTGAGCCAGGGCGGTCGGCGGCTTCTCGCTGACGTGAGCCTGACGGCCGCGCCGGGCCAGGTCACGGTCGTGCTCGGACCGGAGGGCTCCGGCAAGACCGCGCTGGCAGATGTGATCTGCGGCGTCACCATGCCGGACAGCGGCAGCGTGCTGCTCGACGGCGCGGATATCGTCAAGGACCCCATGGCGGCGCGCCGCCGCGTGGGTTACATGCCGCACGACACGGCCGTGTACCGTGATATGACGCCCAGCGGGCAGCTGCGCTTTGTGGGCCAGGTGCTCGAGCTGAGCGCCCGGACCCTGGCGGACCGCGTGGAGAAGGTCCTGCGCCGGGTGGGTCTCGGCGAGGTCGCCAACACGCCTATCCGCGCTCTGCCGCGCGCTCTGCTGCAGCGGGTGACGCTTGCGCAGGCGCTCGTGTCCGGCACGGGCAACGTCGTCCTGGTCGACCCCACCGAAGGCCTCGACGCCAAGCAGGTGTTCGAACTGCGCGCGATCCTCGCGCAGCTCGCCGCCGAGAGCGCGGAAAACGGCGAAAAGCCCGCCGTGCTGCTGCTCACGGACAATCTCACCGAAGCTTGCCAGCTGGGGGAGAAGGTATATGTGCTCGAGGAAGGCCGCGTCGTGGGATGCGCCGCGCCCAAGGACCTGGCCTGGCTGGAGATCGACGACGAAAAGACCCTCCTGCGCGCCAAGGGCGGAGCGGACAGCGTGCGCTCCTGCGCGGAAAAGGCGGGCGCGAGCGTTTCGGAATGCGTTGAGGAGGAACCGGGCATCGTCCGCTGCGTCGCGGAGACCGGCAAGGGCACGGAGGGCCGCAAGGCGCTCTTCACGGCGTTTGCCGCTGCGAACCTGCCCATCGTGGAGATGCGCCCGGCCAGGCGCACCATGGAAGAAGCCGTTCAGCTCCTCAAGAGCGAGACGTGGGCCACGCCTTCGGAAGGAGCTGAGCAGAAATGACGCGTTGTTCTGCCGTGAAGGGAGGCGCAAGATCGTGAAAGCTGTTTTTCGCCGTGAACTCAAGCGCCTCTTCGGCGGTTTTACCGGCTGGGCGATCGTCGCGATCGTCCTGGGCTCCTTCACTGTCGCCGCGATCGCCGCGCTGCGCTCCGGCGGGAGCGTCAACCCGGCCGCGCTGGTCCGGCAGGCGAGCTGGGCGCTCGCGCTGATCGGGGCCGTCTGCGCGGGAAGCGGCTTTGACCGCGAACGCCGGGAGGGCACCGACCGTTTGCTGCGCTCCCTGCCCCTGAGCGCTTCCGCCCTGACGATGGGCAAATACCTGGCCCTGTGCGTACCGTTCCTTTGCGGATGCGCGGCGGCGTGCCTGCACGGGCTGCTCCTGGCCGTCTTCGCGAAATGCGCCGTAGGGCCGTACTTTGCGGCGCTGCTTCTGTACGCCTGCGCGGGCCTGGGCGCGATCGCCCTGGGCCTCTGGGTCTCGGGGTGGACGCGCTTTGCTCTGGTGAACGCGCTCATCGCCGCGGCCGTTTTCGCGTTGATGTTCTATTCGGGCCGTCTCGCGGCCCTCGCGCTCGCAGGCCGCTTTGGTTCGCCCGCGGCCATGATCGCCATCGCCCTGGCGCTTCTCGCGCTGGCCTTCGCCGCCACGAGGGATTTCGGCTGGGCGCTGGTCGTCGCGCTGATCGGCGAAGTGGCGGCGATGCTCCTTCTGAACGGGAATGCCGCCGCGGTTTCCTCCTTTTGGAACGGCGCAGCGGCGCTCCTTGGCGGGTTTGAGTATTTCGACGCGCCGGCGCAGGGCGTGCTGGACCTGGGCGGGATCGTCTATTTCGCGCTTATGGCCGCGGTCTGCCTGACGCTCGCCGCGCATGGCTGGCGCATGGGCGCGCTGCGCGGGAGGAGGTCTGCCGAATGAAGAAGAACAAGACGGATTCCCTGCGCTACCTGAAAAAGGGCGGCTGGCGCGCGGCGCTCGGCCTCGCCGTTCTGGCGGCGGCAATCTGTGTCGCCCTGGCGGTCAACGCCCTGGGCGGCGGCGCGCTGCGGCGGGATATCACACGCGGCCGCATCTATACTCTTTCGGACGCCACACGCGCCCTTCTCGCCGGCCTGGACGAAGAGATCGAGCTGATCGCTGTCTCCGACGGCGCGCCGGAAGCGGGCCTTCTCGAGCTGCTGAGCCGGTATGAGGACGCTTCGCCCCATGTGCGCGCGCGCACTGTCACCACGGCCGAATCCGCCTACTACATGGGCGCGGCGCAAACTGAGGGCAGCGTGATCGTCTCCAACGGCCAGTACGAGCAGGCCTTCGCGCCGGACGAGCTCACCGCGCAGATCGTCGAGAACCGCCAGGTGGTGGACGAAGTCTACCGCGCGGAGAGCCTCATCACCAATTCCATCGCCTATGTGACGGCGGACCTGCCCCTTGCCTGCGTCATGAGCGACCACGCCGAGGCGGCGCTCGAGCCCGGCCTTCTGGAGGTCCTCGCCCGCAACGGGTACCATCCGCGCAACGTCTATCTCACCGAAAAGTGCGAGCTGCCCGAGGGCTGCCGCCTGATCGTCTGCAACGTCCCCATGGCCGATTTCTCCGATGAGGAGACAGAACTGCTGCTCTCCTTCCTGGAGACGGGCGGCGGCCTGGTGCTCGTCACCAGCAGCCAGATCGTGGGGCAGATGCCGAACCTGCAGCGCGTCGCGGCGGCGGCGGGCATGGCCTGCCTGCCCGGCGTGGTGCTGGAGATGGACGCGCAGCACGTCTATAACCCGCAGTATCCCTATTTCCTCCTGCCAAGCGCCGCTGAGAACGATCTGACCGAATCCATGCGCGCGGCGGGCATCCCCGCGCTCCTCTCGCAGGCGCACGGCATCGAGGCGGCGGGCGAGGGGTTCATCTCCCTTCTGGAGACGACGGACGCCTCCTATCTCAAGGTAAACGCGTACGCGGACGGCAACCTCGCCTTCGCCGAAGGCGACCGCACCGGCCCCATCAGCGTCGCCGCCGCGGGAGAGACGCCCGAGGGCGGCAAGGTCTTCTGGGTCGCGAGCTCCCAGTGCCTGGTCGATCAGGTTGACTCCATGGTCCTTGGCGCTAATTACCGCCTGACCGATTCTGTCGTCGCCTGGATGGCCGGCGGCGCGCCGCTGGAGGACATCGAGATCGCCTCACCGAGCGTGCTCGAGAGCGCGCCGGAGATCCCGCAGAGAGCCGCGCTGACCGCGCTGCTCGCGGCCCTGCCCATCCTCCCGCTGATCGGCGGGATCGTCGCCTGCGCCCGCCGCAGCCGCAGGGAGAAGAGCGCCGCGTAGATCCGCACGAAAGGGGAGTGAAGCCGTGGCATCCATGACCCGCAAGGCGATCGTGCAATCGTTCACGCGGCTCCTCGCCGAGCGCCCGTTCGAGAAGATCACCGTGCGCGATATCGTGGACGATTGCGGCGTCACGCGCAACACCTTCTACTACCATTTCGTGGACGTCTACGCCGTCTGGGAGGAGCTCCTCGCCCAGGAAACCGAGCGGGCCCTGACCGCGGTGGAGCATTCCGGCAGCTGGCAGGAGGCCTTTTTGGAGATCCTCCGCTTCGTCATGGAGAACAAGAAGGCCGCCATGCACATCTGCTCCTCCTCGCGCAGGGACGAGCTCTACCGTTTTCTGAACGAATCCACCGGGCGTGTGCTCTCCCGCTATGTGGAGGACAAGGCCGAGGGCGCGCGCGCCGACGATGCGGACAAGCGCCTTCTTGTGGATTTCTAC
>CACZOT010000384.1 GCA_902782795.1 uncultured Eubacteriales bacterium
CTGGCCGCGCGCCGCGCCGCGGATTTTTCTCCCGAGGCCATCGCCGACGAGTGGCTCGCCATCGTCCGATCGCTCGCGGGAAAAGAGGGTTGATGAATGAAAGCCTTTCTCAAGCGCTTCCCGCTGACATACACGTTCCTCTATTGGTACGATTACGCCCGCCGCGCCTGCAATACCGTCTTCCGGCCGGAGGCGTCCACGCGGGAGGAATTCCTGAAAAAATGCGGCTACGAGCCCGATCTGAAAGCGCCGAAGACGTATAACGAGAAGCTCCAGTGGCTTCGTCTGTACTGGCGCGATCCACTGGCTGAAAAATGCGCGGACAAGGTCGCGGCGCGGGAATACGTAGCCGGGAAGGGGTTCTCCGACAGGCTCGTCCCGCAGATGCGCGTGTTCGATCGCGCTCGGGACGTGGACGCCGCCTGGGACAGCCTGCCCGAGCGCTTCGTCCTTAAGGGTGCGCATGGGTCCGGCATGAACGTGCTCTGCGCGGACAAATCGAAGCTGGACCGCAAGCGGACCGTCGCCCTGTGCCGCCGCTGGCAGCGCACCAATTACTGGCTGGATGGAGGAGAATGGGTCTATCGGAACGTGCCGCGGCGCATCGTGCTGGAGAAGTACATCGAAACGGACGACGGCCTTCCGCCCCGGGATTACAAGATCTACTGCTTCCACGGCGAGCCTAGATCCGTCATGGTGGCCACCGGCCGCAACGAAGGGCGGCTGTGCATGGACTATTTCACCCCCGAATGGGAGCATATGCCCTTCAAGAGGCACAACCCCAACAGCCCGCACACGCCGGAAAAGCCGCCGCTCCTCCAGGAGATGCTCGCCATGGCGCGGGTGCTCTCGGCGCCCTTCCCGGCCGTGCGCGTGGATCTGTACTGCGAAAAGAACAAGATCTGGTTCGGGGAGATGACCTTCTTCCCGGCCAAGGGCATGCACGCCTTCGAGCCCTTCGAGTACGATCTCCTGTTCGGCTCCTGGCTCGATATGGATCGCGTGCCGGGCTACCGTTAAGACCTGGAGGGGAAGAAAAGATGCCGCTTTTGAGCGTGATCATCCCGTATTACAACGGCAGGGAATACATCTCCCAGTGCGTAGAGAGTCTGCGGGTCATCAGCGTTCCCAAGGAGATCCTCGTCGTGGACGATGGCTCCGAGGAGAGCCAGGCGTCCTACTGCCGCGAACTGTTCGCGAAAGACGCGGATGTCCGCGTGCTGCGCAAAAAGAACGGCGGCGTGATAGACGCCCGTAATTTCGGCATCGAAAACGCCCAGGGAGAGTATCTCCTCTTTGTCGATCAGGATGATACCGCCGTCGCGGAGACGGTCAGCGCCGCGGTCACGCGGGCGAAAGACCTTGGCGCGCCGATGGTCGTCTGGTCGACCGAGCACCTGTACGCGGGCGGCAGGACCGCCCCCTGCGATACCGTGAAGGCGGCCGGGCTGGTGGACCGCTCCGGGATCGTCGAAGATCTGATCCCCTTCATGCTGCACGAAAAGGAGAGCCGCTATGTTTCTCATCTCGGCCACATCTGGGCATGCGCGGTGCGTCGGGACACGGTATTGCGCCACAAGATCGTCTTTCGCAGCTTTCACAGCTTCGAGGACGATTTCCTGTTCGTGTATGATCTGTTCAACGTGATCGACAGCGTCCTGTGCGTGCGGGAGGTCGGCTATTATTGGTATGAGAACGCCGTCTCCACCTCACGGCAGCACAAGCGCATCGCGGATTATCTGGACAACGTGGAGCGGCTGGAGCTGTATCTGTACAGCCGCTACCGCGAGCTCGTTCCGGAGGAGCGGGCGATCGCGTTTTTGCACCACGCCAAGCAGCGCATCCTGGTACACGCTGTCAAGCACGCCGTCTCCAGCACGCCCAAGTGCAGGGGAGACCTCGAGAAAATCCGTTCGAAGCGCAGCCAGAGCGATTATCGCGAGGCGATGCGCGATACGAGAGCCGTGATGAACACAAAGATGGAATACTATCTTCTCAGCTGCATCCGGCGCGGATTCGTCACCTGGGCCTACCTGTGCTATTTCCTGTACCGCAAGCTCAAATAATAAGGTATCCACCAGAAAACCAAAAAGGGAGGGCTTCTCATGCGCATCCTTTTCCTGGACCTGGACACGCTCCGTCCCGATCATCTCTCCTGCTACGGTTACCCGCGCTCCACCTCGCCGAATATCGACTCCGTGGCCGCGGAGGGCGTGCGCTTCACGGGGTATCATTGCTCGGACGCGCCCTGCCTGCCCTCGCGTGCCGCCCTTTTCAGCGGGCGGTTCGGCATCCACAACGGCGCCGTCGGCCACGGCGACACCGCGGGAGATATGCGCGTCGACGGTCCAGGCCGCGGCTTCCAGGATTATATAGCCCGCAACGGCCTCGTCGGCACGCTGCGCAAAGCCGGCTTCCGCACCGCGACCGTCAGCCCCTTCGGCGAGCGGCACGGCAGCTGGTGGTTCTACGCGGGCTTTAACGAGATCGTCAATACCGGCAAGTGCGGCAACGAAACGGCGGGGGAGATCGAGCCCGCCGTAATGGATTGGCTCTCCCGCAACGCCAAGGAGGACAATTGGTTCCTCCACGTCAATTTCTGGGATCCGCACACGCCGTACCGCTCGCCCGCCGAGTTCGGCGATCCCTTCGCCGACGAGCCCTATCCGGATTGGCTCACGGACGAGATCGTCGCCCAGCATCGCTCGGAGCCGCATCCCCACGGCGCGCGGGAGATCGACATGTTCGACAACCGCATCAGCCCCGCCTTCCCGCGCATGCCCGGAGAAACCTTCAACGCCGCAGACGCGCGCCGCATGTTCGACGGCTATGATTGCGGCATCCGTTATATGGACGGGAAGATCGGCCGCATCCTCCAGCTCCTCAAGGACGAGGGCGTATACGAAGATACCGCCGTCATCATTACCAGCGACCACGGCGAGAACCTGGGAGAGCTCGGCCTCTACGCCGAACACGCCACCGCCGACGAGATCACCTGCCGCGTGCCCATGATCATCCGCTGGCCCGGCCTCACGCCCAGGGGGCACGTTGACAACGGCTTCCACTACCAGATCGACCTACTGCCCACCCTCGCGGACCTGTTCCGCCTGCCGGAACACAAATGGTGGGACGGCCAGAGCTATCTCGCTGCTCTGCAGGGAGGCGAGGCCTCCCGCGAGAAGCTGGTCATCAGCCAGTGCGCCCACGTCTGCCAGCGCAGCGCCCGCTTTGGAAATTGGCTCTACATGCGCACAATCCACGACGGCTTCCACCTCACCTGGCCGCGAGAGATGCTCTTCGATCTCGCCGCCGATCCACATGAGGTGCACAATCTCGCGGCCGAGCGTCCGGATCTCTGCGCGCAGGGCGCGAAGATCATTCTCGATTGGCAGGAAGAACAGATGGCATCCTCGCCCTCGGATGTCGATCCCCTCTGGACCGTCATGCGCGAGGGCGGTCCGTACCATGCCCGGGGCAGCGGAGAGATCTACGCCAACTACCTGCGCGAGACAGAGCGCGCCGAATGGGCCGATGAGCTGCGCCGCCGCCATCCCGAGGAATTCCGCGGCAGGGAGGGCTGAAAAATGGCAAAACAGATTCGCGTCGCCATCCTCGGGCAGGGGCGCTCCGGGCGGAATATCCATGGGGCGCATCTGCGCACGGACGACCGCTTCCGCGTCGCCGCCGTGGTCGACCCCATCGCTGAGCGCCGCGAGCGAGCCATGCGCGAATACGGCCTTGCCAAGCAGGACGTGTACGCCTCTCCGGAAGGCCTTTGGGGCAGGACCGATATCGATCTTGTCGTCAACTCCACGCCCAGCCCGCTTCATCAGCCCCTGGCGATCGAGCTCATGCGACACGGCTTCAACGTCCTCCAGGAGAAGCCCATCGCCGCCACCAAGGCGCAGGTCGGGGAATTGGAGCGCGTCATCTCTGAAACGGGCCGCACCTATCTCATTTTCCTGCAGAGCCGCTACGCGCCGCAGTTCGTGAAGGTGCGCGAGGTCGCGGAAAGCGGCGTGCTTGGTCGGCTGGTCGAGGTGAAGATCACCTCTTCCGGGTTCGGCCGCCGCTGGGATTGGCAGACCCTGCAGGAGAACGTCGCCGGGAGCCTCTATAACACCGGCCCGCACCCCGTGGGCCAAGCCCTGGAATTCCTCGACGATTACGACCACATGCCCGAAGTCTGGTGCCACATGGACCGCGCCAACACCTTCGGCGACGCGGAGGATTTCGTCAAGCTCCTCCTGCGCGCTCCGGGACGGCCCCTGGTCGATCTGGAGATCTCCTGCTGCGACGCCTATCCCGCCTACACCTTCGCGATCCAGGGCGAGCGCGGCACTCTCACGGCCAACGCCGAGGAAATCCGCTGGAAGTACTTCAAGCCGGAGGAAGCGCCCGCACAGCGCCTCATCCGCGAGCCTCTGCGCGACGAAAACGGCCTGCCTGTTTACTGCAGGGAGAAGCTCGTCTGGTACGAAGAAGTCTGTCCGATGACGAACATCGTCGACAACGTCTTCTCCGACGCCACGCGCCGACTCTACGACGACGTCTACGCGAAGCTCGTATTCGGCAAGGAACCCAACGTCACCATCCGCCAGGTGAAGCAGCAGATCGCCGTCATGGAGGAGGCGCATCGTCAGAACCCGCTCTCCAGATTGGGGGAAGAGGCATGATCCGCATTGGCATTTTCGGTTCTGAGAACAGCCACGCGCTCGCGTTTTCGCGCATCTTCAACGGAGACGATCCCCGCTACGAAGACCTACGCGTGATCGCGATCGGCGGTGAGGAAGACGAGGCCAGCGAGCGCGTCCGGAGCGAATGCGGCGTGGAATTTCTCGCGAAAGCGCCGGAGGACATGCTCGGACATGTGGACGCGGTGATGATCACCTCCCGCGACGGCGCTCTTCACGCACGCTACGCGCGCCCCTTCGTCGAACGCGGCCTGCCCGTCTTCGTGGATAAGCCCTTCACGCGCTCCGTTGCTGAGGCGGAGGCGCTCTGCACCCTGGCGGAGAAGAGCGGCGCTCGCTTGATGGGAGGTTCATCCGTCAAGCTGGTGGAGGATGTGGCGGCGCTCGCTGCCTTCGCGCGCGATCCTGCCAACGGCCGCAGCATCGGCGGGGCCTGCTGGGCTCCTGTCAGCATGCACAACGCCTACGGGGATTTCTGGTTCTACGCCTCGCATCTGGCGGAGATGTGCCTGCGCGTTTTCGGCGCTCCAGAGGCGGCGCAGACCTTTCGCTCGGGCGACGACCTGACGGTCATCGCTCGCTATGCCGGTTTCGACGTCACCATGCACTATACGGAAGGCGCGTACAACTACGGCGCGACCGTGCTCATGGGCAAAGCCGCCATGACCAGGCCCGTGGATATTTCCGCATGCTACGGTCTTGAGGCCGCGCAGTTCGCGCAAATGGCCCGCGGCGGTGCTATGCCCGAATCCTTCCAGGAACTTGTCTTGCCGGTGCGCTTTTTGGACGCCATCGTGCGGTCCCTGGAAAGCGGGCGCATGGAAAAGGTTTGAAGCGCCGCAAATCTCGAAAAAAGCTTCCGGATCCCAAACGCGGGGTCCGGAAGCCTTTGTTTTTCTGCGATACTAGAGGCGCTCAGTACCTCCTCCAGGCGGCGGGGCTGAAGAACATGAGGATGGGGTAGACGTCCAGGCGGCCGATCAGCATGCAGGCCGTCAGGGCGATCTTCCCGACCGGGCTGAAGAGGTTGAAATTGCCCATTGGGCCGACGGCGTTCAGGCCGGGGCCGGTATTGGTCAGGCAGGCGAGGACGGAGGTCACCGCGGTGGTGAAATCCGGCGCGCTGAGCGAGACGACCATCAGCGCGCATATGCCGACCATGACGTACGTCGCGAAGAACACCGCCACGGAATTGAGGAGCTCCTCGTCTACGGCGTGGCCGTCCAAACGGATGACCTGCACGCCGTGGGGGTGTACCGTGCGCAGGATCTCGCGCCAAGCACCCTTGCAAAGGATGATGATGCGCATCACCTTGACGCCGCCCGCGGTCGAGCCCGCGCAGCCGCCAACGACCATCAGCGCCAGGAGCAGCACCTTGCTGAACACGGGCCAGAGGTTGAAATCCTGCGTGCAGAAGCCAGTTGTGGAGATGATCGCCGAGACCTGGAAGAAGGCGTAGCGCAAGGCCTCTCCAAAGCCCGCGTAGAGCGTGCGGATATTCAGGGCGATGAGCACCGTCGCCGCGGCGACGACGGTGAAAAACACGCGCGTTTCCGCGTTTTTGACAGGGGCGAGCCATTCCTTTTGCAGCAGGCGGAAGTAGATATAGAAGTTCACGCTGAACAGGAGCATGAACACGGAAACGACGATCTCTACTACAGGCTTATTGAACGCGCCGACTGAGAGGCCGTAACTGGAGAAGCCGCCCGTACCCGCAGTGGAGAAGGAGTGGGTGAGGGCGTCGAAGGGCGTGAGCCCGCACAGGAGCAGCACCAGCGCCTCCAGAACCGTCAGCACCACGTACAGCGCGTAGAGCACCTTGGCGGATTTGGCGATGCGTGGCACGAGCTTATCCGGAGAAGGACCAGTGGATTCCGCCCGGAGAAGATGCATCGAGCGCGAGCCCATCTGTGGGATCAGCGCCAGCGTCAGAACGAGGATGCCCATGCCGCCGATCCAGTGGGTAAAGCTGCGCCAGAACAAAAGCCCCTTAGGGATGATTTCCACATTTTCGAGGATGGTTGCGCCGGTGGTGGTGAAGCCGGAGACCGTCTCGAAGACGCAGTTGACGTAGCTGCCGAAATACCCGCTCAGATAAAAGGGGATGGCCCCGCACAATCCCAGTACGATCCAGCACAGAGCCACGATGGCGAAGCCGTCTCGCGAGCGCAGGTTCGTGTTCTTGGGGTGGGACACCAGGGTGAAGGCCGCGCCGATGAGCACCGTCACCAGCATGCCGCTGAGCAGGGCGTCCAGGCTGCCGTCGCGGTAGATGATGGCCACGGCGATGGCCGGCAGCATCAGAAGCGCGGCGATGAAGAGCACCTTGCCCACCAGTTGCAGTACGAGCCGATAATTCATACTGTCAGAAGCTCCCTTTGTTTCACATTAGGCCTTGAGGATTTCCTCCAGAGCCGCGATCTTGTGGGACCGCACTACGGTCATCACGGTATCGCCCGGCTCGATATGATCGTCGCCGAAGGGGATGATGACTTTGCTGCCGCGCACCAGCACGCCGATCAGCACGCCCGGCTTGAGCTTGAGGCGCAGATCCCTGAGGGGGATGTTGCACACGGGCGAGCCCGGCTGCGCGCGGAACTCGATGGCCTCCACGCGGCCGTCCAGGAAGCGGTAGAGCTTGTCCGCGGAGGACTGGCTGCCGGAATGGGCGCGGGCGCGCACGAGGCGGAGGATCTGGTTGGAGGTGGAGAGCTTGGGGCTGACCACGCTGTCGATGCCCATATCGCCCAGAACGTCCATGAACGTAATGCGGTCCACCTTGACGATCACCTTTTTCACGCCCACCTTCTGGGCGTACAGGCCCATGACGAGGTTCTCCTCGTCCCGGTCGGAAAGGGCGATGAAGGCGTCTGCGTCGCGCAGGTTCTCGCTCTCGAGCAGCTCTTGGTCGGTGCCGTCGCCGAGGATCACGCTCACGCCGGGCAGCTGCTCCTTGAGATTGCGGCATTTTTCCTCGTTCATCTCGATGATCTTGAAATGCACGCCCATGCCGGCCATCATTTTGCAAAGATAATAAGAAATATGTCCTCC
Organism: uncultured Eubacteriales bacterium; assembly: GCA_902782795.1. Lineage (GTDB taxonomy): Bacteria > Bacillota > Clostridia > Christensenellales > Aristaeellaceae > UBA1224. Next base: position 7,746 of record CACZOT010000384.1, read on the forward strand.
GCCCACGAGAATCGCCGTGCGCGCGCGCTGCGTGGACCGCCCCAGGCGTTTGAAATACTCCGTGATGGTGCGGATATCCGCCATGACGCAGAGGCGGTCCTCCACCTGCGGGATGAACGAGCCGTCCGGGATGATGACCTCGCCGGCCCGCTCCGCCGCGACGTACAGCGCGCCTGGGTTCTTGGCGCGGCCTTCGTTGAGCGTCATGCCCACGATCGGGTCGCCTTCGCGCACGCGGAACTC
>CACZOT010000385.1 GCA_902782795.1 uncultured Eubacteriales bacterium
CCGATGTGCTGGGTGATGCCGCCCGCCTCGCTGGCGGTCACGCGGGTCTTGCGGATGTGGTCAAGCAGCGAGGTCTTGCCGTGGTCCACGTGGCCCATGATGGTCACGACCGGCGGACGCGGCTGGAGCTGCTCCTCGGTATCCTCGACGTCCTCGGCGGAGAGGGCGTCCTCGGCGGTCTCGGCCAGCTTCATTTCCAGCGTGATGCCGAACTCCGAGCAGACCAGCTGCGCGGTGTCGAAATCCAGCTCGTTGTTGATGGTGGCCATGATGCCAAGCAGCATCAGCTTCTTGATGATCTCGTTGGCGGGCTTGCCGATGCGCTCGGTCAGGTCCTTGACGGTGATGGTCTCGGCGGTCATGTAGGCCTTCTCGATCTTTACCGGTTCCGGCCTGGGCTGGGCAGCCTGCGCCTTCTTGCGCTTCTTGGTACGGACGAACTCGTCGTCCATATTGGGCATGGCGCCGCGCGTCTGCGGGCGGTTCAGGCTCTTCTTGGCGCGCTCGGGATCGTTCTGGCGCACGTACTGCTTCTTGTTCGGGTCATAATTGGAGACGCGCTCCTTCTCGACCGTGGGCGTGAGCTCGGGGCCGCGGCTCCTGCCGCCGAAGTTGCCCCTCGGCGCTCCGCCGCCTGACCTGGGCGCGCCGCCCGCGGGGCGCTGGGGTGCGCCGCCGGGCGCGGCGGGACGGCCGTACTGCCCGCCCTGACCGTTCGCGGGGCGGCCGTACGTGCCCTGCGGATTGGCCGGACGTCCATAGGGGCCCTGCTGTGGGTTCGCGGGACGGCCGTACGGACCCTGCGGATTGGCCGGACGACCATACGGGCCCTGCTGCGGGTTCGCGGGACGGCCGTACGGACCCTGCGGATTGGCCGGGCGGCCATAGGGGCCCTGCGGGTTCGCGGGGCGGCCGTACGGGCCCTGCGGATTGGCCGGACGGCCATACGGGCCGCGCGGCTGCTGGGCCTGCGGAGCCGGCTGGGGCTGCTGCGGCTGAGCCGCCTGCGGGGCGCTCTTCGGCGCGGGAGCGGGCTCCTCCTTGGCGGGAGCAGGCTCGCTGACCGGTGCGGGCGCGGGCGCTTCCGCGGGAGCGCTCTCCTGGGCCTGGGCAGCGGGCGCTTCCTGCGCGGCGGGCGTCGGCTGCTCGGGCGCTTCCGTCTCAGGGTGATCGGAAGAGTACGCCGAAAGGAAGGAGGCCGCCTCTTCGTACTGCTTTTGCAGGAGGGCCTTCTTCTCCGCTTCTTCCTGTTCCCTCAGCGCGCGCACCTTCTCGTCGCGGAGCCTTGTGAGCTCGCGCAGCGCTTCCTGCGCCTGGCGGCGGTTCTTGCCGACCGTCTCCAGCAGCGCGCTCGCACTCGTGCTGAGATTTTTCGTGACTTCCTGGATCTTCGCCATTCCCTTCATGCACCCCCGAGTTTCGATGAAGCGTGTGTTTATCCGATGGACGCGGCGGCCTTTTCGATCGCCGCCGCGAAGCCCGCGTCCGTGACCACGACGGCCATGCGGTTGCGCTTGCCTACCGCTTGGCCGAGCTGGCCGGGATCTGTAATGAGGAGCGGCACCTGGCGGTAGGCGCAGGCGTCTCCCAACGCCTTCCGCGCATTGGCCGACGCGCCGCCGTCGATGACGGCGAGATGGGCGTTTCCCGCGCGGATGGCTTTGACGCACGTCTCCTCGCCGGAGACCATCCTCCCCGCGCGCATGCAAAGCCCGAGGAGGCTGAGCGCTTTTTCCGTCATACCGTTTCCCCTTGGCCGCATTCGGCGGCGAGACGCTCGTAGACCTCGCGGTCGATCTTCGTCTCCAGAGCGCGCTCGAGCGCGCGGGTCTTTTCCGCCTTTTTCAGGCATTCCGGGTTGGCGCAGACGTACGCGCCGCGCCCCGGAGCCTTGCCCCGGAGGTCGATGGAGATGACCCCTTCGGGCGATTTGACGACCCTGCGCAGTTCGGCCTTGGGCTTCATTTCCCTGCAGCCGACGCACATGCGCATGGGGATCTTCCGCTGCTTGAGCACCTTCGCGCCTCCCGGTTATTCCTGTTCCTCTTCTTCCGCCTGAGCGGCCTGGGCCATGAATTCCTCGGCCTGGCTCTGGCTCTTGATATCGATCTTCCAACCGGTGAGCTTGGCGGCGAGGCGGGCGTTCTGGCCCTCCTTGCCGATGGCCAGGCTCAGCTGGTTATCCGGCACGACGATGCGCGCCGCCTTTTCGGTATCCGACACGTACACGCTGAGCACGCGCGCCGGGTTGAGGGCGCTGGCGATGTACTCGGACGGGTCGGAAGACCACTTGACGATATCGATCTTCTCGGTCTTGAGCTCGGTCACGACGTTCTCCACGCGCATGCCGCGCGGGCCGACGCAGGAGCCGACCGGATCCACCACCGGATCGGTGGAGAAGACCGCCATCTTCGTCCGGGAACCGGCCTCGCGGGCGATGGCCTTGATCTGCACGACGCCGGAGCGGATCTCCGGCACCTCGAGCTCGAACAGGCGCTTGACCAGGCCTGGATGTGTGCGGGAAACGAGCACCTGCGGGCCGCGGCCGCTGCGGGTGACTTCGAGCACGTAGACCTTGATGCGGTCGTTCACGGCGTAATTCTCGCCGGGGATCTGCTGGCTGGGCTCGAGGATGCCCTCGGTGCGTCCCAGCTCCACATAGACCTGCTTGCCGTCCACGCGCTGCACTATGGCGGTGAGGATTTCATTTTCCTTTTCGATGTATTCGTCGTAAATGACGCCGCGCTCCGCCTCGCGGATATGCTGCACGACCACCTGCTTTGCGGTCTGCGCCGCGATGCGGCCGAAATCGCGCACGTGCACGGGCACGTCCACGATGTCGCCTAGATCGTACCTGGGGTCGATGGCGCGGGCCTCCTCCAGGGAGATCTGCGTCTGCTCATCCTCGACCTCGTCCACGACGGATTTGGCCGCGGAGACCTCGATCTCGCCGTTTTTGCGGTTGATGGCGGCGCGCACGTTGGCGTTCTTGCCGTAGTTTTTCTTATACGCGGAGATCAGAGCCGTCTCGATGGTGGAGATGAGCTGCTCCTTGTCGATGCGGCGCTCCTTCGCCAGATCGTCCAGCGCGGAGAGGATCTCCAACGGTTGCACCTTTTCGTTCGCCATGGCGGGTGATGCCTCCTAAAACAAATTGTCAGTCGTTCGCGGGCGATTCGTCCGCAAGGTCTTCCTCGGTGAATTCGATGAGCGGCCGGACCAGGGCCGTGCCCTTGCGCGGAAAAGCGAGCTCCTCGCCCGAATCGCTCTTGAGCAGGACGTCCCCCTCCCCGTTCAGGCCGAGGAGGAAGCCGGTATGCCGCTTCGCGCCGAAGAGGGGCTTATAGAGCTTGACTTCCACGCGCTCGCCGCGCATGCGCTCAAAGTCCTCCGGCGTCTTCAGCGGTCTGTCCGCGCCGGGGGACGAAACTTCCATATAATCGAAATCCACGTCGTCCGTCAAGGGTTGGACGAGCTTGTGGTATTTCTCGCAATCATCCAGGGTGATCCCGCCGGGCTTGTCGATGTAGAAGCGCAGAAAGAGCCCTTCCGGCTCGCGCGCAAGCTCGGTCTCAATGAACTGGAACCCCATCTCCGCGGCGATGGCGGACGCCTGGGCGTTCAGCTTTTCCAGGGGCGACCCATGTTTGGCCAAGGGCAAGTTCCTCCGTAGCAAAAGCGGTCGCGCCTGCCATGCGCGGCCATAATGGAAAGAGCGAGGCCTCGGCCGCGCTCTTTTGGACAACAGTTGAGCGGGCCGTCCGCTGCGGACAGCCCGTTCACCACATACTCGAGCAGTATCAGTATACCACAGCAATTTCATAAATACAACCAGAAATTGGCGTTTAACGCAAGAATTACGCCGTTTCCGGGCCTATTCTTCCCCGTCTTCCGGGCCGATCCGGGCGCGGATATTCCCCTCCCGATCGATCAGCGCCGCGCCTTCCTCGCCTCCCCGGGCCAGGTACAGCCCCGGCACGCCGCGGCGCACTGTCTCATACTCCGTCGCGAGGACGGTCTCCCCGGCCGCGTTCACGAGCTGGCAGCCCATCTCATCCTCGCAGGAGAAGAGCTGATCGTCCAGGCGGCGGATCCTCGAAAAGGGGCCGGCGAGGACCTCGCCCGCCGTGGAGAGGAGCCATTCGCCCTCGTCCGTGCGCACGATCAGCCCGTCCGGCCCGGCGGAGCTGACCGTCGCCCCCTCCTCGGCCTGCCAGGAAGCCAGGGCCTCACCCGTGCGCCCGTAGAGTGTGACGACGCCGTCGATCGTAATCAGGGCCATGTCCATCAGCCGCTCGGTGCGCGCGTAGGCGGAGCCGCTTCCGGAAAGATCAGCCACCTTTTCACGCGTTTCGGTATCGAAGAGGATGATGCGTCCCGTGCCCGTGGAGGCGGCCGCCAGGACGTTGCCCGCGCTGAGCGCGACCGTTTCGTAGCGCGGGCTGAGGACCCAGTTGCCCCCGGTATCGATCAGCCCCACGCCGCTGTCCACGCTGGCCACCGCCAATCCGCAGCGCTCGAAGCCCAGCGCGAAGCCGAACTGCGCGCTCACGGCCCAGAGGCCGTCGGCGTCCAGGTAACCGTAGCGCTTTTTGCCTGCGCTCGTGGCCGGACACAGCCCGCAGGAGAATTCGCCCAGGCCGTATACCGTCACTGCGCCGGTGGTCACCTCGCCGCCGTGGCCGTCCAGGCGGTACACGCCGTCGCCGTTGTCGTCTTCTGGATCGGTCCGCAAGGCAAGAAACCCATTCTCGCCGTTGGAGACGAGCTGGGTGTACTGCGGCTCGTATGCGACCTCGAGGGCGGAGTCCATCGCGCCCCACAATCCTCCCTGCCGGAACAGGACCCAGCCATCCGCGCCGAAGACGTCCTCGAAAGGCCCTTCCGAGGCGATCTCCCCCGCCGCGTCCAGCAGGAGCCAGCCCTCGTCCTCAATGTGCCGCGCCGCGAAGAGCCCTTCGCGCACGGTGCGGATCTCAGCGTATTCTCCCTCCGGGACGATGACCTCGCCCGTCTCGCTCACGATGACGCACTGGTCGACCGCCCACACGCGCGGAGCGTCCGGATCCGCCCGGCCCGGCATCGCCAGGCTCAGCGCCAATAGGAGCGCCGCCACGCGGAGTTTCGTTCTACTGTTCATGCTGCGCCCCTCCCTTTTGATCTGGTTGCGCTTCCTGCGCCAAGGCCCGCCG
>CACZOT010000386.1 GCA_902782795.1 uncultured Eubacteriales bacterium
CCGCCGGTATGAGCGACGAGGAGAAGCGCATGGCCATCGAGAGCCTCGAGGAGCGCATGCTCGCCGCCGCAGCCGATCTGGACTTCGAGCGCGCCGCCAAGCTGCGCGATCAGATATTGGCGCTCAAGGGCGAAGCGCCCATGGCCACCAACGAGAAATCCCGCCGGGCCCGGCGCAAAAAGAGCCGCAAGCACTGAGAACGGGGAAGGGCTTTGCGCGGCCTGCGGGCCGCCGCCCTGGCGGGGCTCCGCCCCGCACCCCGGCAGGGGCTCCGCCCCGCACCCCGGCAGGGGCTCCGCCCCTGCACCCCGCCAAAGGGCCATTGGCCCTTTGGAATCCCACATTGCCGCCTGGCCGGATCCAGAAACAGAGCGATCCCTTCCGTGGGGACGATCGGAAAGAAAAAGGAGCATGCCTGTGAACAGTCATATCGCCATCAAAGGCGCCCGCGAGCACAACCTGAAAAACATCGATCTCGAGCTCCCGCGCGACAAGCTCATCGTCATGACGGGCCTCTCCGGTTCCGGCAAGAGCTCCCTGGCCTTCGATACCATCTATGCCGAGGGCCAGCGCCGCTATGTGGAATCCCTCTCCAGCTACGCCAGGCAGTTCCTCGGGCAGATGGGCAAGCCGGACGTGGACTATATCGACGGCCTCTCCCCGGCCATCTCCATCGACCAGAAGACCACCAGCCGCAACCCGCGCTCCACGGTGGGCACGGTCACGGAGATCCACGATTACCTGCGCCTGCTGTACGCACGCGCGGGCACGCCGCATTGCCCCAAGTGCGGCAGGGAGATCCGCCAGCAGACGGTGGACCAGATCGTCGATCAGGTGCTGTCCCTGCCGGAGGGGGCGCGCATCCAGGTGCTCGCGCCGGTCATCCGCGGGCGCAAGGGCGAATATCAAAAGCTCCTGGAGGATATGCTCCGCCAGGGCTATATGCGCGCCCGCATCGACGGGGAGATGTGCGAGCTCGAGTCCCCGCCGAAGATCGCAAAGAACAACAAGCACACCATCGAGGTGGTCATCGACCGGCTCGTCGTGCGGCCCACCATGCAAAAGCGCCTCGCCGACAGCCTGGAGACGGCCATGAAGCTGGCGGGCGGGCTGGTGATCATCAACGTGCTGGGCGAGGAGGCGCAGGACCTGCTCTTTTCCCAGAACTACGCCTGCCCGGATTGCGGCGTCTCCATCGAGGAGATGGCGCCGCGCCTCTTCTCCTTCAATAATCCCTACGGCGCCTGCCCGACCTGCTCCGGCCTGGGGACGCTGCTCAAGTTCGACGAATCCGTCGTCCTGCCGGATCGCACGCTCAGCCTCAACCAGGGCGCGCTGCAGGTGAGCAACTGGGCGCGCAGCGGCGACGAGGAGACCATGAGCCATATGTTCCTCTCCGCCCTGGCGAACCATTACCATTTTTCGCTGGATACCCCCGTTTGCGATCTGCCGGAGGAGATCGTCGATATCCTCCTCTACGGCACCAAGGGCGAGAAGATCGATATCCCCTACGAGCGCGCCTCCGGCAAGGGCACCTTCCGCGCGCCGTTCGAGGGCGTCATCACCAATCTGGAGCGGCGCTACAAGGAGACTCAGTCCGAAGGCGTGCGCGAGCAGCTGGAAACGTGCATGGTGGCCACGCCCTGCCCCGTCTGCAGGGGCCGCCGCCTCAAGCCCGAGGCCCTGGCCGTGGCGGTGAGCGGAAAGAACATCGCCGAGCTGAGCGATATGCCCGTTCGCCAGGCGCGCCAGTTCACGCGCGGGCTGACCCTCTCGGAAAAGCAGGCCATGATCGCCGGGCAGATCCTCAAGGAGATCGACAGCCGCCTGGGCTTCCTGTGCGACGTGGGTCTTTCCTACCTGACGCTCTCGCGCGCCGCGGCCACGCTTTCCGGCGGCGAGGCGCAGCGCATCCGCCTGGCCACGCAGATCGGATCCAGCCTGATGGGCGTTCTGTACATCCTGGACGAGCCCTCCATCGGCCTGCACCAGCGCGACAACGCCAAGCTCCTGGCCACGCTCAAGAACCTGCGGGACCTGGGCAACACGCTCATCGTCGTCGAGCATGACGAGGAGACCATGCGCGAGGCGGATTTCCTCGTGGATATCGGCCCGGGCGCGGGCGAAAAGGGCGGGAAGGTGCTCTGCGCGGGCACGATCGAGGATATCACTGCCTGCCCGGAGAGCATCACCGGCGCCTATCTTTCCGGCAGGCGCGCCATCGCAGTGCCGAAAAAGCGCCGCAAGCCGGCGGGGTGGCTCGCGGTGAAAGGCGCGCGCGCCAACAACCTGCGCGGCATCGACGTCCGCTTTCCGTTGGGTGTGTTCACCTGCGTGACGGGCGTCTCCGGCTCGGGCAAGAGCTCGCTCGTGAACGAGATCGTCCTCAAGCGCCTTTCGCACGATCTGAACCGCTCCCACGCCCGCGCCGGGGCGCACGACGCCATCGAGGGCATCGAACAGCTGGACAAAGTCATCGCCATCGACCAGTCGCCCATCGGGCGCACGCCGCGCTCCAACCCCGCCACCTATACCGGCGTGTTCGATCTCATCCGCGACGTCTTCGCCGCCACGCCGGACGCCAAGACGCGCGGCTACAAGTCCAACCGCTTCAGCTTCAACGTCAAGGGCGGCCGCTGCGAGGCCTGCTCCGGCGACGGCATCCTCAAGATCGAGATGCACTTTTTGCCGGACGTGTACGTGCCCTGCGACGTGTGCAAGGGCAAGCGCTACAATCGCGAGACGCTGGAGGTGCGCTACAAGGGCAAAAACATCTACGAGGTGCTGGATATGACGGTGGACGAGGCCGTGGAGTTCTTCGCGCCGCTGCCGCGCATCGCCTCGAAGCTCCAGACCCTGCAGGACGTGGGACTGGGGTACATCCGCCTGGGCCAGCCCTCCACCACGCTCTCCGGCGGCGAGGCGCAGCGCATCAAGCTCGCCACCGAGCTCAGCCGCCGCGCCACCGGCCGCACCCTCTACATCCTGGACGAGCCCACCACCGGCCTGCATATGGCAGACGTGGAGCAGCTCATCGAGGTGCTGCAAAAGCTCGCGGACGCGGGCAACACGCTGGTGGTCATCGAGCACAACCTGGACGTGATCAAGACCGCGGATTATATCATCGATATGGGCCCCGAGGGAGGCGACGAGGGCGGCACGGTGATCGCCTCCGGCACGCCCGAACAGGTGGCCAGGGTCGAACACAGCTACACCGGGCAGTACCTGGCGCGCATCCTCGCGAAGAAATAAGACCGGGGCAGCTGTCCGGACCCCGAGGCTAGGAGGCGAAAGCGTATGCAGAAGCTGCTGAAAAATCCAAAGCTCAAGGAGCTGTTCCTGTACGCGGTGGTCGGCGCGCTGACGACGGCGGTGAACGTGGGGCTGTTCTGGGTCTTCACGCACCCGGTGCGCGCGGCCCTGGGCGTCGCGGAGGACGCGGGGGGCTACCTCACGGCGGTGAACATCCTCGCCAACGTGGTCTCCATCGCCTTCGCGTTCGTGGCGAACAAGCTCTTCGTGTTCGAGAGCCGCTCCTGGGAGCGGAACGTCGCCCTGCGCGAGGCCGTGGAATTCGGCGCGGCGCGGGGCCTTTCGCTGGTGATGGACGTATTGCTGGTGGACCTGCTCGTCCTGCGCCTGGGCGTGCGCGAGATGATCGCCAAGATCGGCGTGAACGTGCTGGTGATCGTGGTCAATTACGTGCTGAGCAAGGTCTGGATCTTCCGCAAGAAGTAAAAAGGGCGGTTGAAGCGCCCGGCCCGCCGCCGCGCCGCCCTCATCCGGGAAAGCCGGTCCGCGCGGTTCGCGGGCGGGATGGAGGCGAGGCTCGCCGCCGAGCTGAACAGGAGGCATTGAGTATGGCGAAAACGATGTGGACCGCGGCCGTCGTCAATCTCCTGGCGGCGGCGCTCTTCGCGGCGCTGGCAAACGCGGACGGGGTCTTCGTTTCCCTGGCGATCACCTGCGGGACGGTCGCCTATCACCTGTGGATGCGTCTGGCCGTGGGCGGCGTCTTCACGCTGCTCATGCGAAACCGCGCCGACCCCAACGCCCGGTGGTTCCGTCCGAGGCCGTGGGAGGCGGGCTTCTACCGGAGGCTGGGCGTGCGCCAGTGGAAGAACAGGGTCCCGACATACCGCCCGGAGCTGTTCGACCCGCGGAAGCGCTCCTGGGACGAGATCGCCCAGGCAATGTGTCAGGCCGAGCTCGTGCACGAGACCATCGCCCTTCTCAGCTTCCTGCCGATCGCCGCGAGCCGCCGGTTCGGCGCTCTGCCCGTGTTTCTCGCCACCTCGCTCCTGAGCGCCGCGGCGGACCTCGCCTTCGCGGCCGTACAGCGCTGCAACCGGCCCGTGGTCGTGCGGCTCGCGGAGCGGATGCGCCGTCGAGGGAAGGCTTCGGCTGAACAGAGCGCATGAGGGGAGGGACGCCCATGGAGGATCTTTTTCTGCGCGCCGTCGAGATCGATTGGGGCCAGGTGCCGCGAGATTCCTACCTGCGAGGCATCCCCGCCCTGCGCGGCCTGGAGCGCCTGGAGTTCGGCGCGGCCGCGACCTTCCTCGTGGGGGAGAACGGCTCGGGCAAATCCACGCTGCTGGAAGCCCTGGCCGTGGCGGCGGGGTTCAACGCCGAGGGCGGCACGCGCAATTACCATTTCAGCACCTATGACGACGTCTCCGGGCTCTCCGGCGCGGTGCGCCTGATCCGCGGCACAAGGCGGCCGGACGCGGGCTATTTCTTCCGCGCGGAGAGCTTTTTCAACGTGGCCACGGCCCTCGTGCGGGACTACAACGACGGCTCCGCGCCGGATTACCACGCCTTCTCCCACGGCGAGAGCTTCCTGGCGTTCCTGCAGGGCTCCGATCGCCGGGGGCTCTACCTCATGGACGAACCCGAGGCCGCCCTCAGCCCGCAGAGGCAGCTGACGCTGCTGATCCACATCGCCCGCATGGCGCGCGAAGGCTCGCAGTTCATCATCGCCAGCCATTCGCCGATTTTGCTGGGCACGCCGGAGGCGCAGCTTCTCTCCTTCGACGGCGGCGCGGTGCGGCCCGTCGCCTACGAGGATACAGACAGCTATCGCGTGACCCGCCTCTTCCTCGAAAACCGCGAGCTCATGCTGCGGCGGCTGCTTGAGGAGTAGACAGCGGGGGACGCCAGGGGAGACGCCAGGGGACTCTGTCCCCTGAACCCCTGCTTAAGGGACTTCGTCCCTTAAGAATCCCATATTGGGGGATTGCGTTAATACATGAACATAGCTGTTCTTTCGATAAGAAAAGAAGCAGGCTCCGATATCCTTGCGAAAGGATACCGGAGCCCTTTGTGTTCAATATCCTCCTAATGGAGGGGGCCAGGGGGAATCATTCCCCCTGGCGGGAGCGCAGAGGGCAGAGCTCTCTGCAAGGCTCCCCCGGCGTCCAGGCGCTTCTCAGCGGATGAAGTTCATGAACTGGGTATGGCGCACGTCCGGCTTGCCGACCGCGTCCTTGCCCGCCTGGATGGACTTGATGAGGAACGCCATATTGGTCGCCATGTTGCGGATGGTCTCCACGCCCTCCACGTCCTTGAGCACGTCCTCGCCGGTATAGCCGTGCACGTCGTTCCAATAGGTGCTGGGAACGGTGGGCATGCCGTTGATGCCGAAGAACTGGTTCATGGTCATGAAGGTGGCGCTGTTGCCGCCGCGGCGGCAGGAGACGAC
>CACZOT010000387.1 GCA_902782795.1 uncultured Eubacteriales bacterium
CTGGCCGAACTCGCGCGTGTTGATGCCCATGATGGTGATATTTTTGGCGCTCTTGGAGGTGGTGGCCACGGCGCCGGTATTCGTAATGAGCACTCGCGTGACGCTCTCCGCGCCCTCGAGCGTGGTGAAGCGGTCGAAGTCCGGCTCGTCGTACATGAGCTTTTCCGTGGAATTCTCGCCCAGCTGGTCGGCGTTGTTGTCCCAGCTCTCGCGCAGCACGATATCCGTGCCGCACAGATACCGAAGGCGGTTCTCCTCGTTGCTGTTGACGGTGCGGGCCGCACGGGCGTTGAACATGCCCAGGGCGATGGTCATCACCAGGAAGACCATGATGAAACCCTGGCTCCGGCGCGTGCGCAAAACCCTGAGGAAAGAAGCGTACAGCGCGGGGCTCCAGAGGCGGCTGCCCAGCTTGTATATGAGCCAGGCCACGATGGGCGCCACGCGCACCGCCACAAGCCCCGCCCCGAGGATGAACAGCGAGGAGCACAGGAACAGCAAGGGGTCCAGCCCCGCGCCGTCGGCGACGCGCTCGGCCAGCACGGCCTTCTGGCTGTTGAAGGAATAGAGCCCGTAGAGCGACACGGCGAGCAGCGCGAAGTCCAGCCCGAATTTCTGCCACAGGGACGTCTCGCTGCGGCGGTGGCGCGCCTGCTTCTGGTTGACGATGCTCACCTTGGCGTAGCGCAGCACCGGCAGCGACATGGTGAGGATGGAGACGGCGACCGCAGCTCCCGTGAAGATGAGCGCGTTCGCGTTCACGCGCACGTCCAGCGCCTTGCGGGAGACGAACTCCAAAAAGGCGTTGGCGGAGCCCAGCACCTGGCAGAGCCAGACGCCCAGCGGCAGACCGACGGCCGCGCCGGCCAGGGCGAGGACCGCGCTTTGCAGCAGGTACACGCCGATGATCTGCCCACGGCCCGCGCCGCGGCTCTTGAGGATGGCGATCTCCGCCTGCTCCATCTCCAGCATCTGCCGGGCGACCATAAAGATGAACGCGGCCAGCAGAACGAAAATCGGCACCTGGAGGACCATCAGGGTGGCGCGCACCTTCTCGGCCTTGACCAGGTGCTCGGAGAAGATGCCGCCGATATAATCAAAGTAGCGGAAATTGTTGCTGCCGTTGAAGGGGAGCGCGGCCTCGGCCAGGGCTTCGCTCATGGCGGCCACGTTCACGGCGCGCATGGCGGCACAATCCAGCACGTTATACCAATAGCCTCCCAAAGCGAAGCGAAGGTTCGGCCCGGAAAGGAAGAGCGCGCGGAAATCCTCCTCGGCGAGGAAGACCTCCCCGCGATAGGCCAGCGGCGTGCGCACCCAGTACAGGTCGTCGTCGGAGGAATTCGCGAATACGCCTGCGACGCGCAGTCGCAGCGGCGCGCCGGTCTCGTCCACGGCGTTCGGGGAAGTGAACGTTTCCCCGAGGAGCAGGTCCAGGCTGGCCATGGCCGTCTGGCTGATGATCACGTCATAACAGCCGTCTTCCCCTCGGCCCTTCTGCCAGAGATCTCCCGCCACCATCGTGACGTGCTCGGCCATATCGCTCAGAAACCCGATGGAGACGGTGCGGGAATCCTTGATGGCGCGGGGCACGTCCGGATCCAGACGCAGAGCGTCCGCGTAGAAATGGCGAACCTGGTACAGGGCCGGCACGCCCACTTCCTCCGGAAGCGCCATGGCGAGGACGTCCGTTTCGAAGAAGCGCTGGCTGCGCTCCTCGCTCTCGTCGCGGCGCTGGGCGGAACCCGTCATGGTGACAGCGCCGGGATAGCGGTTGTTATCCGCGATATAATCGTTCACGCGGGTATCGAGCATGCGCTGCAGCACCGCCTCGGTGTACATGGGGTTGCACGAGGCGATGGAGACGAGCAGGATGTTGCCGATGAGCAGGCACGCGGCCATCCATTTTTTGTGGATCAGCTTCCTAAGTACAAACCGCAGCAAGGGCGATCGCTCCGTTTCTGTCAGTCGAGCACCAGCGTCTGGCCTTCCTCGAGGCCCTGCAGCACCCAGTTCCAATCCGTATTGTTCGCGGCGATGTTGACGTACCGGTTGGCCAGCGAGGCTCCCTCCAGGAGGGTGACCATCTGCTTGCCCGCGGTGAGGCGCGAGGCCTTCCTGGGGATGAGCAGCACCCCGTCCACGCGCAGGGTCTCCGCCTGGATGGAGGGCTGGGTCACCTCGTCCACCGAGAGGGGCTCCTCCAGGCGAATCCAGGCGAACCCGGTGGTATCGTTGTAGCGGCGCACGTTGTCGGAGGAGACGACCGTGCCCCGGCAGGTCTTGCGGGCGTTGCGCGGGCCGTAGGTAATGGTGACCTCCATGCCGTAGCGGAAGCGGTCCTGCCCGTCCTCCACGCGCAGGAGGTAGGTGTCCTTGCGGCGCACGGAGATGAGCAGCTGCCGGTAGCCGAGGCTGTCCCCGGCGCTGACATAGCTGTAGTAATCGATCGCGCCAGTGACCGGCGCGAAGACCTCCGCGCCTTCGAGATTCTCCTCAATCTCGGCGACGGTCTTCTCCTGCGCGGAGACGGCGTGCTCCTGCTCGAGCCGGTAGCGTTCCAGCTCCAGCCGCTGCTTTTCCAGGCGCAGGCGGGCCGCCTCACGGGCGGAACCTTCCAGAGAAGCGAGCGTTTGCTCAGCTTCGGCGATGGCCGTCTCCCTGTCGGCGACGCCCTGGGCGAGCCCTTCCTGCAATCGGGTGAGGGAGAGCCGCGCCGCGGAGAGATCCGCCCTGCTGCCCTCGCTGACGATGGAGCCGAGGTAATCCCCTTCCTGCAGCTCCGTGATGCGAACGATGGCCAGATCGTCCAGCCGCGCCGAGCGCACGGGGTTGCGCACGTCCACGATCACGGGCCAGTAGATCGAAGCGCCGGCGGTGGCGCTCTTTGTGAAGCTGCCGAGTTCAACCTGAGCGGTGGTGTAAGCGGCCTCGGGCTGGATCATGCTCTCCTCGTCCAGGAGAGATGAGCCCATCAGCGGCAGGATGGCCGCGGCGATGGCGAAGGCGGCGAGAACGCGCCACAGGGATCGTTTATTCCTTGACATACACGCGGTCTCCTTCCTCCAGGCCTTCGGTGATTTGCATATACAGGCCGTTGTTGATGCCCGTGCGCACGGGCACGCGTACGCGGGAACCGTCTTCCTCCAGGCGGTAGACGTACCGCCCGGCGTCGTCGGAATACAGGGCGTTGATGGGGATGGCCAGCACCCCTTCGCGCACGCCTGTGAGCATGCACAGGGCGGCGAAATCTCCGCAGGAGACGCCCTCGGGCTCCACGGCGAAAGAAAAGCGTGACTTGGGCGTTCCTCCGGCGAAGACCACGGTGAGGTATTCGCCCATATCACTGGGAACGTATTCCACGGGGTAATCCGTGGCCCCGATGCGAGCCCAGATCTTGGCGGCGGTGGTGACAGTGCCCTCGGTGAGATACGGGCCGGAGAGCGATAGTCGGCTGGGATCCGCCAGGGTGACGAGCTCGTCCCAGGCCTGCACGGAATAGCCCTCGCGCAGGCCAGCGAAGGAAACGACGGTGCCGTCGAATGGCGCGACCAGCTGGTTTTTGCCGATCTTCGCGCGCACGGCGTCCAGCTGGGCCTGCTTGCCGGCCGCGGCGACGGAGCGCTCCTCGCGCGCCTGGCGCAGCAGGAGTTCCTGCATTTCCACATCGCCTTGCGCCTTGACGATCGCGGCGTCGTCCGCGCCGGACGCGCGCAGATCCGCCAGCGCGAGCCTCCCAAGCTCGATATCGATCTGGGCGATGCGGTCGTCGTAGGCGTCCAACTGTGCCTGGTAGGCGATCTCCCCGGCGAGGCGCTCTTCTTCCTCGAGAAGGGCGCTCTCGTCCAGAGTCAGGAGAACGTCTCCCTTCTTGACGTCCGCGCCCAGATGCGTGTACACGCCCTCGATGGTTCCGTCCAGGGTGAAGAAGAGGTCCTCGGTATAGGGGACGACGCTGTAATCCCATTGGCGCACCGTGCCCAGGTCCATGCGCTGGGCCACGGCAAAATCCAGCTCCACGCCCGCGGGCTCGAGAAGCTCCGGCGCCTCGGCCGTTTCCTTGGCGCAGCCGCCCAGAAGGAGGGCGGCGCACAGGCCAAGGGCGACCCATTTCCATTTCTTTCGCATCGTTTTCAGCGGTTCCTTTCCATTCAAGAGCGATCCCGCGGTCGCAGGATCATCTCCTGGTTCGGGTATCCGAATTCCTCCGTGAGAGCGCCGCTGGTAAAGCCGAATTTGCGATACAGCGCGCGCGGCGCGGCGGCGAGAGGGTCTCCCTCGCGGAACGTGGAGACGGTGATCTCCCGCCCACGGTCCAATTCTTCCAGAGCGCGGCTCAGCAGCAGCGCGCCAAGGCCCAGCCGCCTTTTCTCCGGGTGGACAGCCAGGCAGCAGACCCGGTTTTGCCTGCGGGAAAAGAGCAGCACCCCGGCGATCCGCTCTTCCAGGAGGACGCACAGCGCCTGGCGCTTTTCCATGAAGCGCAGAACGGTCCGCTTATGCTCCTCCAGGCCCTCTGCCGTCTCCAGGCCGGGGAAATTCCCGCGCACGGCGCGGACCAGCTCCATCCATTCATCGATCTGCTCTTTCGCCCCGAAGGAGACCTGCGCGTTCACAGGATTACGTTGTCGCCCGCTTCGAGCCCGGAAAGGATCTCCACGAGCGAATTGGTCACCAGGCCGACTTCCACATCCACCATGACCTTGAGGCCGCGCTCGTCCTTCTGGTAGACGAAGGTGCGTCCGCTGACGGAGTGCAGGGCTTTGGCGGGGATGTAGAGCGTATCCTGCGATTGGGCGAGCAGCAGAGTCAGAGTGGCGCGGTCGCCGGATTCAAGGGTGCCGTCCGGGGCGGCGAGGCGGAAGTAGACCGTCTTCTGGCCCTTGTTGTTGATCCCTTCGTCGGGCAGGCCGAGGCTCTCCGCGGAGACCACGCGCGCCTCGACGTCTTCATGCTTGATGGTGAGGGTGACGCTCGCGCCGTCGGGCAGGAGCTCCCAATTCTCGGTCTGGCCGAAGAAGACGCTGTTGGAAGCGTCGGCGACGCGCACGAACGCCTCGCCTTCGACGCTCCGGGCGCCATCGGAGATGGTGCGCACGTAGGTGACGGCGCCGTCGATGCCCGCGTACAGACGCCGCTGGGCGAGGGAAGCGCGCAGCTCCTCCAGGCGCTCCTGGGCCACTGCGAGACTCTCCTTCGCGGCGCGGATGCGTGTATCCCAGCGCACGGCAAGATCCTCCGCGCTCTCCTGGGAGGCGGAGGCGTCCGCGGCGAGCAAGGAGCGCCGGTTGGCGACTTCGAGATCCCGCCGCTCCGCGAGATGGCGGATTTCCATCTCGCGGGAGGCGATGTCCGCCTCCGCCGTGGAGATGCGCTCATCCAGCCCCTGGGTGTCCAGCTCGGCCAGAAGGTCCCCTTTATGGACGATATCGCCCTTCTGGACATATACGCCGCCGTAATACTCGCCGCCGATGGGGAAGGCGAGCATCTCCACAGAGACGGGCATGTAGCGGCAGGAGATGACCTCCGTCAGGACGACGTCTCCCCACTGCGCGTAGCTGAGCGTATATTCCGGCTGGGTATATCCCCGGATCACCGGCACGCTGCGCTGCTCCTTCTCTGCGGGCAGCAGAGAACAGGAGCACAGCCAAATCGCGCCGATGGCCAGAGCGAGCCATTTTCCTTTTCGCAAGGCGTTTCAGCCCCTTTTCGCGGTACTTGGGCAAAGAGCGGAGGCGCGGGAAGATCTCCGCGCCTCCGGGGTGGGACCGGTCAGGCGTACATCTCCACGATGCAGCGCAGAGCCAGCACGCATTTTTCCATTTCTTCCGCCACGGCGAATTCCAGCTTGCCATGGTGGTTGTGGCTGCCGGTGCCAAGGTTCGGGCAGGGAAGCCCCATGTAGCTGAGGCGGCAGCCGTCTGTGCCGCCGCGCACGGGCAGACTCACGGGCATGCCGCCCGCCTTGCGAACGGCCGCGGAGGCGTTCTCGATGAGGTGCATATGCTCGGCGAGGGCTTCCTTCATGTTTCGGTAGCTGTCCTTGACCTCGGCCCGGACGACGCCCGCGCCGTATTTCTCGCACAGGGCCTCGGCCACGGCGAGCACGTGCGCCTTGCGTTCTTCGAGCTTGTCGGAATCGTGATCGCGCAAAATATAGGAAAGGCTGGCGTGTTCGACTTCACCCTCGAGCTCGGTCAGGTGGTAGAAACCCTGGTACCCCTCCGTATTCTCAGGACGCTCGTCGGCGGGAAGGAGGGAATCGAACTCGCCGGCGATGCGCGCGGCGTTGATCATCTTCCCCTTGGCGGAGCCGGGGTGGATGTTGCGCCCCGTGATGGTGACGCGGGCGGAAGCGGCGTTGAACGTCTCATATTCGACTTCGCCGAACGCGCCGCCGTCCACGGTGAAGGCGTAGGCCGCGCCGAAGCGTTCCACGTCGAACAGATCCGCGCCTCGGCCGATCTCCTCGTCCGGGGTGAAGCCCACGCGGATCCGGCCGTGTCGGAATTCCGGATGCTCGCGGCAGTATTCCGCCAGGGTGAGGATCTCCGCGACGCCGGCCTTGTCGTCCGCGCCGAGCAGAGTGTCGCCGCCGGTGACGATGAGCGTCTCGCCCTTGTAGTTGGCCATGAAGGGGAATTCGGCCGGGTCGAGGACGGCGCCGTTCCCGAGCGTCACCTTGCCGCCGTCCCAACGCTCGATAACGCGGGGGCGAATGTTCTCGAAGGGCACGTCGCGCACCACGTCCATGTGGGCGATGAGGCCGATGGTCTTGCCGGACCAGTTCTCGATTGAGGCGGGGATGGTGCCGAAGACGTAGCCGTTTTCGTCCACCTCGATCTCAGTCATGCCCAGGCCCGCCATTTCTTCGGCCAGAGCCTTGGCAAACACGAGCTGTTCCGGCGAAGAGGGGCATTTTTTGCACTTTTCATCGGAAGCGGTGGGGAAGGCGGTGTAGCGGATGAGACGTTCATAGGCTTTCATTGGGGGATTCCTCCTTGCGTTTTTCGGGAGCCTGCGCGGCTTCCAGGGTGAAGGTGAACTCCGCGCCGCCGCCCTTGGAGGAGGAAACGCGGATGTCCTGCCCGTGCTGCTCAAGGATCTTCTTGACGATGCTCAGGCCCAGCCCCGTGCCCATGCCGGAGGTGTGGGCCTTGTCGGCCTTGTAGAAGCGGTCGAAGATGTAGGGGAGATCCTCCTGGGCGATGCCCGGCCCGTTGTCCCGCACGGAGACCAGGCACTCCCGGCCCGCCTCCCGCGCGGAGAGGGCGAGGAGCCCGCCCTCGGGCAGGAACTTGATGGCGTTGTCGATGAGGTTGGTGAGCACCTGGGCGATGCGATCCCGGTCGGCGCGCACGAGCAGAGGCTCCTCCCGCAGGTGGACTTCCACGTTCAGATTCTTTTCCTCGATGCGCCTTTCGAACTTGATTACCGACAGGCGCGCGAGCTCGTTGATATCGAAGACTTCCGGCTTGAGCGCCACCTTGCCCGATTCGATGCGGCTCAGGTCCAGCAGGTCGTTGACCAGGGCGGTCAGACGATTCGTCTCCTGCAGGACGATCTCCAGATACGGACCCTGCTCCTCGGGAGGGATGGTGCCGTCCTGCATGCCCTCGATGTAGCCGCGGATGCAGGTCAGAGGTGAGCGCAGCTCATGCGAGACGGAGGCCACGAAGCTGCGGCGGGATTCCTCCAGGCGGCTCAGGTCCTCGGCCATGGTGTTGAAGGATTGGGCCAGCGCCGCGATCTCTCCCTTGCCCTGGACGGGGATGCGGCTGGCGAGATTGCCCTGGGCGAACTGGGTCACGGCCGTGGTGATGCGCCGCAGGGGCTTGCTCTGCGAGGAAGCGATGATCAGGCTCAGAAACGTGCCCAGCGCCAGAGAGAGCGCCCCGGAGATCAGCGCGTTGCGGATGGTATCAGAATAATCCACCTTGAGATCGGCCACGGAGATATGGAGCATCACCGCGCCCTGCACCCGCCCCGCGGAGGAGAGCCAGGGCACGCCGATGGTCACGGTGCTGGCGGTCTCAGGGTCGAGCAGGCCGCGCACGTGGATCTCCGCGCCGGAAAGCACGCGGTAGAGCTGCTCGAGCATGGCGTCGCTGCGAAGCTGCTCCGCGGAGACGGTATCGCTCTCCACGGCGTAGGCGACGCCGTTGGCGTAGGCGAGCCAAACGGTGCAGTTGTACTCCTCGCGCACGGAGACGATCTTCTGCTTAACGGCGGCTCCCAGGTACGGCTCGCGGCCGAAAAAGCCGTAATTCTGCGCGTCCTGCTGGCGAAGGAGCAGGGCGATGTCCCGCGCCTGCACGGTCAGTTCGCTCTCCAGGGCGTCCTGCCGTTCCGCTCGCACCATGGCGACCATGGCGAAGGCGGACACGGCGACGGTCAGCAAAATGGTGGCCGTGAAGGCGGCGAACAAGCGCCAAAACAGGCGGTTACGCAAGGCCGTCTCTCACCTCGAATTTGTAGCCGACGCCCCAGACCGTCTTGATGGACCAGCCCAGGTCCTCGTCGGTGGCGAGTTTTTCCCGCAGGCGCTTGATGTGCACGTCCACGGTGCGGCTGTCGCCGAAGAATTCATAGCCCCAGACCTGCTCGAGCAGCTGCTCGCGCGTGAAGACGCTGGAGGGGTGGCTCGCCAGGA
Source organism: uncultured Eubacteriales bacterium (assembly GCA_902782795.1). Taxonomy (GTDB): domain Bacteria; phylum Bacillota; class Clostridia; order Christensenellales; family Aristaeellaceae; genus UBA1224. The sequence continues at coordinate 8,654 of CACZOT010000387.1, forward strand.
AGTACAGCAGTTCCAATTCCTTTGGCGGCATCTCCAGGGGCTTGCCGAGGAAATTGACCGTGTAATGCGAGATGTTCACCGTCAGGCCGGGAAAGGAGAGCTCCTTGTCCGGCGATTCTGCCGCGGGCTGATAGCGGCGGATGACGGCCTTGATGCGCGCGGTGAGCTCCTTCATCTCGAAAGGCTTGACGATATAATCGTCCGCGCCCAGCTCCAGCCCGAGCACCTTGTCGAACGTCTCGTCCTTGGCGGTGATCATGATGATGGGGATGTTCGAAAATTTGCGGATCTCCCGGAGAACGGACCAGCCGTCCATGCCCGGCAGCATCACGTCCAGGAGCATGAGGCTGGGCGGCGAGGCCTTGAACTGGCGCAGAGCCTCCATGCCGTTCATGGAGACGGTTACGTCAAACCCCTCCTTGGTGAGGTAGAGGTTCACCAGCTGGCTGATGTTGGGGTCGTCGTCGACCAGGAGGATGCGCGTCTTGCTGTTCATTGCCCTTCTCCTTCGTTATTTGAGGGTGACCACGGTCACGCCGTCCTCGCCCTCGCCGTACCGCCCCAGGCGGAATTCCTTGACGGAACGCTGTTTTTTCAGATGGTCCTGAATGCCCGCGCGCAGGACGCCCGAGCCCTTGCCGTGGATGATGGAAACAGTCTTGAGGCCGTTGCGGACTGCGCCGTCCAGGAACAGATCCACCGCAAGGATGCCCTCTTCCACGTTCATGCCGCGGATGTCGCACTCCATGGAGACCGCCGCCGGGGCGGAGGGCATGGTGGAGCGGGTGGAGGGCTTTTTCTTTTCCGCGGCGTCCGGCTTGGCGCGGCGCATGCGGGCAACGGCCACCTTCATCTTCAGCGCGCCGGCCTGTACCAGCGCCTCGCCGCGGGCGTTGGGGGCCTCGACCACGGTGCCTTTTGTGCCCATGTCCAGCAGGAGCACGGTCTCGCCGGGCTTGAGATCGGTCGGCACGGGCTGCTCCTCGGCGGAGGATTCAGCCCCGGCGTGCTCGGTGTTCTCGTCCGCGAGCCCCTGGAGCTGGCCGCGCAGGGCCTGGAGCTCGTGCTCGCGCAGCCCGGCGGCGGAACGGTTCTTCTTGAGCTCGGAGATGACCTGC
>CACZOT010000388.1 GCA_902782795.1 uncultured Eubacteriales bacterium
AAGAACCTCGCCACCTACTTCATCAACGGCAAGTGCTTCAACGGCTACTGGCGCCGCGAAAGCCTGGACGCCGCCACCCAGTATTACGACGCCAAGGGCAACCCCGTCGTCTTCAAGCCCGGTACGACGTACATCCAGATCCTTCGCGAGGGCAAGGAAGTCATTATGAACTAAAGGTGCTCGCCTGAAGGGACGGTTGAACATGTACTGGAAAAGACTCATCAGCGCGCTGCTCTGCGTCGTCCTGGCGGTCGGCTGCCTGCCCGCCTTCGCGGAGGAGGACATCGCCCTGGACGACTATGACGAGCCCGATATCGAAGTGACGGTGGAAGATCTCGCCGCCAACGGGGCGCTGGACAACAAGGGCTGGTGGAACATCCTCCTGCTCGGCAGCGACGCCCGCGCCGACGGCAAGTACAGCCGCACGGACGCCATCATCATCCTCTCCGTCAACCCCACCACCAAAGAGGTGCGCCTCTCCAGCATCATGCGCGATATCTGGGTGCCGATCCACAACGCCGGCTCCAACCGCATCAACGCCGCCTGCAAGTTCGGCGGCCCGCAGCTGGTCATGCGCACGGTGAACGAGAACTTCGGCATGAACATCACCGATTACGTTCTGGTGAACATGCAGGCGTTCATCGATATCGTGAATCTCATCGGCGGCATCGAAATGGACGTTACCGACCGGGAGATGTACTTCGTCAACGAACAGCAGTACTGGAACAGCCAGGAGCTCGGCCTGAGCAGCTACAACGAGCTCAAGGAGTACGGCGAGAACATCCTTCTGGATGGCAACCAGGCCCTGGCCTACGTACGCTTGCGCCATCTGGACAGCGATTACGTGCGCACCGGCCGACAGAGGGACGCCCTCGTGGCCATCGCCCGCAAGCTGCAGACCGAGGGCACCATCGGAACCATCGCCAGCGTCGTGCTGACCCTGCTCAGCTACGTCGAGACCAACCTGACCATGTCGGAGATCCTCCAGCTCAGCAGCATCGGCCTGCAGCTGGATATGGACGCTGTCCAGCAGCTGCGCCTCCCCGTGGACGGCGCGTTCTGGAGCGCGGAGATCAATGGCGCCAAGGTCATTGAGATCGATTTCCGCAAGAACACCGAGGAACTGTATCGGTTCATCTACGGCGAAGACGCGGAGTGACCTGGCAAGGCAGCCTGCGGATGATCCTGCTTTCCAGGGCTTTCACAGGGGCTCCGCCAGGGGGATGATTCCCCCTGGACCCCTCGATTGGGGGGATGGAATACTATAACGTGCTCCGGTATCCTTTCGACAGGGTACCGGAGCCCGTTTTGTTTTGAGAGTATTGCTATGTTCTCTATTTCAAGAAATCATCCAATATGGGATTCTTAAGGGAAGTCCCTTCAGCGGCTTCGGCTGCCCCTCGCCCTGCGGGCAAGTCGCAGCTACGCGGGCCGGTCTCCTTCGGAACCGGCAATCGCCAATCGGGCCTTTCAGGCCCGCCCTCAGGGGACGCGGAGCCCAATGTATCCACAACAGAGCGGCCCTACAGCAGCAGCACTCCGTAACCGCCGCCGGTGAGGCCGCCGTTGCGGGCAAGGCGATCGGCGTAGGCGCGCTGGAGGCCGGTGCGGCGCGGCAGGCGGTTGGGCGAGTAGTCCTGCAGATACCCGAAGATGCGCCACAGATCGTTCACCCCGGGCTTCTCCCAGGATTCGATGATATCGAAGCGCTCCATAAACACGCGGATGTTGCTCGTCTCCGGCAGCATCTCGCGGTGGGCGGGCCAGAGCATCCAGCTCTCGCAGACGAACTCTTTGCGCGAGAAGAAGGCCATTGCCCGGCGGAAGGAATCCTCCTGGGCCTCCGGTCCGAAGGGATCGCCCTCGGGGATATGCGTGTTGACGACCGTATCGCCCCTATGCAGGACGCGGCCGCCGCGCTCATAGCGCTCCGCTTCAAAGGGCACGAGCTCGAACTGCATCCGTCCCAGCCGCCAGAGGCGCACGCCCAGCGTGTTCTGCAGCCAATGGAACTGCTTCATGCCCCAGAGGCCAGTTTCTGCCTTGCAGCACTTGGCCCAGATGGGGATATCGGCGAGGGAAGCCTCATAGATGGCCAGATCGATGCCCCGGCGCTCGTATTCCGCGCGCATGCTGCGGGTGAGCAGAAGGCAGGCGGCCAGACGCAGGCGGTTGGGCTCGCATCCGAAGCGCTCCGCCTCTGCGTCCAGGATGGCGGCGCCGTCGCCGCGCGCGAGGATGGCGGCCCAGCAGCGCTCGAGGAGGCCGTCGCCATCGAGCGCCTCGGCAATGGGCTCGGCGTAGAGGCAGGCCTCGGTGGGCAGGCCGATCCGCGCGCTGAGGGTTCGGAGATATTCGTGCATAGCAATCGCTCCTTTCCGGGCGGGTCCCGGATATATTGTACACGAAAGCGGCCTCCGGGTAAAGCCGCACGCGCACGATGGGTCATTTGTGCTATAATGGGAGGGAGATCAACGCGGAGGTGGAGAACCATGGCGGGAAAGACCATCAGCCTGAACGGGGAATGGCGCCTCGGCTACGCGCCGGAGAACGAGTGGCGGCGCGGCGGAGTCCCATTCCCGGAGGAAGCGCCGGAGATCGCCGCGCAGGTGCCGGGCAACGTGGAGCTGGACCTGTGCGCTGCGGGCGTGGAGCCGGAACCCTTCTTCGGCGTGAACCTTTACGCCTACCGAAAGTATGAATTCTACATGTGGCGCTACCGCCGCTCCTTTTTTGTGCCGGAGAATTTCGCTCCGGAGGAGGCCGTGCTGCGGCTGGGCGGGGTGAACACCTACGCCAGGGTGTATCTGAACGGTCAGTTCGTCGGCGAGACGGACAACATGCTGATCGCCTGGGAATTTGAAGTGGGCGGCATGCTCCGGCGGGGCGGGGAGAACGCAATCGAGATCGTCATCCGCTCGGCGGCGAACCGCGCCCGCGAGGAGGATTACTCCGCTGGAGTCTACGGCTGCGACGGCAACGAGGAATACGTCTGGCAGCGCAAGCCCGCCCATTCCTTCGGCTGGGATATCATGCCGCGCTTCCCCTCCGCGGGGCTCTGGCGGGGCGTGTGCCTCTCCGAGCGGAGATACGCGCGCATCACCCAGGCCTATTACGCCACCCTGGGCGTGAACGAGCGCGGCGCGGACCTCCTGTGCAAATGGCGCTTCCAGGCGGGCGAGGGTTCCCTCGAGGGCTACAGGGTGCGGCTGGAGGGCAGCTGGATCTCCTCCGGGTACGAGCTGGACGAGCACACCTTCGAGGCCGAGGCGGAGCCGCTCTTCACGGCGGGGGAGTTCCTCGTGCACATTCCCAACGCCCGGCTCTGGTGGCCGCGCGGCTACGGCGAGGCGAACCTCTACGAGGTCACGCTCACGCTTCTGAAGGACGGCCGCGAGGTCGATTCCCGCCGCGAGCGCATCGGCCTGCGCACGGCCGAGATCGTCCACAAAATGGCCCCCGGCGACGAGGGCGAATTCCTGATCCGCGTAAACGGCACGCCCATCCTTGCCAAGGGCACGAACTGGGTGCCGCTGGACGCCTTCCACAGCCGGGACATTCAGCGCCTGGAGCGGGCGCACGCGCTTCTTTGCGAGGCGGGGTGCAACATCGTGCGCTGCTGGGGCGGCAACGTCTACGAGGACCACGCCTTCTTCGATCTGTGCGACCGCGCGGGCGTGCTCGTCTGGCAGGATTTCGCCATGGCCTGCGCCAGCTACCCGCAGGAGGAGCGGTTCTACGCGATGATCCGCCGCGAGGCCACACAGGTCGTGCGCGAATACCGCAACCACGCCTCGATCCTCCTCTGGGCGGGCGACAATGAAGTCGACGAGGGGCTGGACGGGTCCGGCCGGCCCGCGGGCAACCGCTACAACGCCGTCACGCGCGAGGTGCTGCCCGAGGTCGTCCGCAACGAGGATCCCTACCGCTTCTTCCTGCCTTCTTCGCCGTACATCGAGGGCGGCGTCGCCCGGTACGACGTGCCGGAGCAGCACAACTGGGGCGCGCGCGCCTGGTTCAAGAGCGAGTTCTACAGGGATACCCGCGCGCATTTCGTCAGCGAATGCGGCTACCACGGCTGTCCCGCCCCGGAGAGCCTGGCGAAGTTCCTGCCCGAGGACAAGCTCTGGCCTATCGGCGGCGAGGAGTGGCGCGCGCACTGCCCGGAGTACCGCCCCTACGCCCGCGGCTACGACCGCAACGAGCTCATGGCCGACCAGGTGCGCATCCTCTTCGGCGCGCTCCCGGACGGCCTGGAGGAGTTCAGCTTCCTCTCGCAGACCGTGCAGGCCGAGGCGAAGAAGTTCTTCATTGAGCGCACGCGCATCCGGAAATGGCGGCGCACGGGCGTGATCTGGTGGAATCTTCTGGACGGCTGGCCGCAGATCTCCGACGCGGTGGTGGATTATTACTTCACACGCAAGCGCGCGTTCGAGTACATCCGCCGGGCGCAGCGGCCCTTGTGCCTGATGCTGGACGAGCTGCGCGATTGGACCCACGCCATCGTCCTGGGCAACGACGGCAGCTTCTCCGGGCCTGTGCGCTGGCGCGTCGTGGACGGCGATACGGGCCGCGTCCTGCGGGCAGGGCTCGTGGAGGTCCAGGCCAACGAGAACGCGGCTGTCGGAGAGATGCGCGTGCAGCCGGGCGAAAAGAAGCTCTATCTGCTCTACTGCGAGGCCCGGGGCGAGACCTTCGGCAACCACTATATCACCGGCTTCCCGCCCTATGATCCCGCGCAGATGCGCGCCTGGGCGAAGAAGATCGACCAGCTGCCGTGAGAGGGGGAGACGCCGGGGCTCTCCGCTGCCGGGGATACGGCGGGGCTCCGCTCCGCACCATCTGAGGGAGGGCCTGAAAGGCCCGACCAGCGGTAGCCGGTTCCGAAGGAAACCGGCCCGCGTAGCTGCGACTCGCCCGAAGGGTGAGGGGCAGCCGAAGCCGCTTAGGGGTCCAAGGACCCTTTAGAATCCTATCTTGGGGGATTTGTGAAATACAGATACAGAGTAATTCTTACGATATGAAAACGAGCTCCGGTACCCTTGGAAAAGGATACCGGAGCCTGCTTTTTATTCAATACCCCCAATTGAGGGGCCCAGGGGAAATCATTCCCCCTGGCAGGGTGCAGGGACGGAGTCCCTGCCAAACCACCGGGGAGCGGAGCCTCTGCCAAACCACCGAGGAGCGTCACTTGCGCGCGAT
>CACZOT010000389.1 GCA_902782795.1 uncultured Eubacteriales bacterium
ACTTACGTCTACAGAAGCGGCCTGCTCAACGCGGAGTATTCCTTCTCCGCGGCGGTCGGCCTGTTCAATTCCGTCGTCAACTGCGTGCTGCTCGTGGCCGTCAACTGGGTCACGGGGCGCTTTGGCGGCACGCAGATCTTCTGAGGAAGGGGGAAGAGCCGTGGCCATTCGCGATACCCGTTCCGACCGCGCCTTCGCGATCATCAACGTGGTGATCCTCACCATCGTCACGCTGATCGTGCTCTACCCGCTGGTGTTCGTCGTCAGCGCGTCCTTCAGCAACACCTCCGCCCTCGCCGCGGGCCGGGTGACGCTCTTGCCCGTGGAGCCGAACCTCACCTCCTACCGCGCCGTGTTCCGCGATAACAAGATCTGGATCGGCTACAAGAACACCACGTTCTACACCGCGCTCTATCTCGTCATCAGCCTCACGGCCACGCTCGTCACGGCCTATCCGCTCTCCCGCAAGGACTGCAAGGGCCGCAACGTGATCATGGTGCTCTACACCTTCACCATGTTCTTCTCCGGAGGCATCATCCCGACCTATCTCGTCATCCGCAACCTGCACATGATCAACACCGTCTGGGCGCTGGTCCTGCCCGGCTGCCTCTCGGTGACGAACCTGATCATCACGCGCACGTACTACGTCAACTCCATCCCCTACGAGCTCCAGGAATCCGCGATGATCGACGGCTCCAGCAACCTGGGAACGCTGCTTCGCATCGTCCTGCCGCTCTCCAAGCCGATCATCGCCGTCATGGCCGTGTACTACGGCGTGGCCATGTGGAACAGCTACTTCAGCGCCCTGATGTATCTGACCGATTCCGCCAAGTGGCCGCTGCAGCTGGTCCTGCGCGATATCCTGCTCTCCAACCAGATCACAGAAGTCACTGATTCCACGATGTTCACCCCGGAGCAGATCCTCCTCTACGAGGGCATGAAGTATTCCCTCGTGGTGGTGGCGAGCCTGCCGGTGATGTGCCTGTACCCCTTCGTGCAGCGCTTCTTCGTCAAGGGCGTCATGATCGGCGCCATCAAGGGATGACCGCGGGCCGAGAGCCCGTGTCATAGATTATAGAAGGAGGGAATCCCATGAAACGGTTCTTCGCACTGGTTATGGTCCTCGCGCTGGTGCTTTCCATGCCCGCCCTTGCGACCTCCACCACCCCGGAAGGCTGGTTCCCGCTTACCGAGGAGACCAAGACGCTCTCCTTTGCGGCGAAGCAGAACGCCAACCAGATCGACTTCGGCGACATGCTCGTCTGGCAGAAGTATGAGGATCTCACCAACGTCCATATCGATTGGATCCTCATCCCCAGCGCCAACTTCACCGAGCGCATCAACGTCATGCTCGCCTCCAGCGACCTGCCGGACGGCATCTACAAGGCCAGCATGAACATGGCCAGCCTCACCAAGTTCGCGACCGAGGGCCAGATCCTCTCCATGAGCCCGTATCTGGACGAGTGCCCGAACCTCACCGCCTTCTACGAGAGGCATCCGGACGTCGTCACCTCCGTCTCCATCGACGGCGAGATCTACGGCGTCGGCTACTACAACGAGTGCCCGGCCCTGCAGGTCGGCTCCCGCCTGTTCGTGAACACCGAGTGGATGAAGAACCTCGGCAAGGAAATGCCCACCACCATCGAGGAGTACACCGAGCTCCTGCGCGCCTTCAAGGCTGAGGACGCCAATGGCAACGGCGATCCGAACGACGAGATCCCGCTGTGCATCGCGGACGACGCGGTCGGCACCCTGATCACCACCTTCTGCGGTTCCTGGGGCCTGGCCAACCACGGCATCAAGGAAGCCTACATCGATCTCGATCCTGAGACCGGCGACATCCGCTTCTACCCCGCCAGTGAAGAGTATCGCGACTTCCTGCGCTGGCTGAACACCCTCTACAGCGAGGAGCTGCTCGATCAGCAGTGCTTCACCATCGCCTACGAGGAGTTCGTCGCCAACGGCACCAGCGGCCTGGTCGGCTCCTTCCCGTACGTGAACACCACCCTGATGGGCCTGATGGAAGTCAACTACGCCGGCCTGGACGAGGCTCTCACCGGCCCCAACGGCGATAAGATGTTCGCCGCCTCCCAGTCCGCCGTGTACACCCCCGGCGCCTTCGTCATGTGCGACGGCAACAGCGATCCTCTCATGACCATGAAGTGGGTCGATTACTTCTATGGCGTCGACGGCGCCGAACTCCTCTTCATGACGGAGAAGGGCCTTCTGTACGATACGGATGAGAACGGCCGCAACTACTACGTGGACTTCGTGGCCAGCAACCCCGACGGCCTGACCATGAGCCAGGTCATCGGCCAGTACTCCTCTTGGTCCGGCGGCGGCAGCCCGGCCCTGCTGATGGACAACTACTTCATCGGCGGCGAGACCAGGCCCATCCCGCTCGACGCGGCCACCAAGATGATCCCCTGGCTGCCTGAGACCGTGTGGGAGGCCTTCTCCTACACCACCGAGGAGACCGAGGACAAGACCGTGCTCTTCAACGATATCGACAGCTACGTCAAGGAAATGCGCGCCTCCTTCATCAAGGGCACCGCTTCCCTCGACACCGATTGGGATACCTACCTCGGTGAGCTGAACAAGATGCAGCTGCCGGAGTACCTCAAGATCGTCAACGACGCTTATGCCCGCTACATGGGCGCCTAAGCGGCCAGACAAAAAAGGGGCGCGCGCCATACGGCGCGCGCCTTTTTTGTAGCCTCCGGTCAGACGAATTCCCGCGCCAGCACGCCCCGCGCCTCGCCGATCTTGCCGCCCGCGAGCAGGCGCTCCTTCATGCGCCGCTGGAGGGTGGTGTCCTCGGGAAGATCGGTCAGAGCGGTCGTCTCCAGACGATCGCCCCGGAGCTTGTAGACCCACTCGAGGTAGCCGTCCTCGTCCCAATCGACCTGCTGTATATCAAACGCCTTCTGAAAGCGCACGATGCGCGAAGAGGGCCCAAGAAGCTCCGGCAGGGCGGGGGAGAGGAGCCAGGTGTGCAGCCGCATGGGGACGCCGTCCCAGGCGGGACGGTACCGCGCGAAGAACGCCCGCGCCGCGGCGACGGAGGCGTTCAGGGCTTCCGCGCCGAGATCCGCGTCCGAGGGGATGTGCAGCGAGAGCCAACGCTCGCCGCCCTCCTCGCGCAGCTCGTATTCCAGCGTGCCGACGCGGAAGAGGAGCGCGCCGGCCTGGCGCGTGGTCCAGAAGCCCCGGTCGAAGCCCGCGCATCCGAAGGATTCGATGTGCTCGCGCACAAAGCGGGAAAAAGCGCCCATCGTGGCGAGGAAGATTTCCTCCGGAAGCCCGGCCCATGGGCCGTCTTGGCGGTTGCGCAGCGAGAGCTCCAGGTGGGCGCGCAGCTCGTTCGCCCCGGGGAGCGCCTCTCCGGCCAAGTCGGGGGAGAGGAGCGCCGCGCGCATCTCCTCCGGCATAGCGATGGCGTCCAGAAGCGCGCCGAGCGTGGCGACGGGGTGTTCATTCATGATCGCAGCCTCCTTCGTTTCGCTGTTATATCCAAATTCCCCTTGATCGTCGCCGCTTTTCGAGAAAACGGCGGCGCGGCGGATTGTTGCCTGATCATTATACCACGGTTCAGACGCATGTGGGCAGGAGAGGGAAAAAGCAAAAATGCAGTTTGACAAAAAGGGAATTGCAGTTTCAAACGGACGAAAAAGCAAAAGAGTGTGAAAAGCCCAGCATTTTCAAGAACTTTAGCGCAGTAAAGGGACAGCGCGGCTGCAATTTATATTCGACAAATAACACAATATTCAAATGAAATGTATAAAGATAC
>CACZOT010000390.1 GCA_902782795.1 uncultured Eubacteriales bacterium
ATCTGGGAGCTCAACCACGATCTTGTGGGCTGGCTCAGCATCCCCGGGACGAAGGTGGACTACCCGGTGCTGCAATCCGAGGACCGCGAATACTATCTGCATCATGATTTCTTCGGCCGCGAGAACAGCAACGGGCAGCTCATCCTCGATACGAACTGCGATCCCTATACGCCCAGCTACAACCTGATCATCAGCGGCCACCGCATGGATTCCGGCGCGATGTTCGGGTCCCTGCCGCAGGATTTCGACAAGCGCAGGCCCTGGAGCGAGCACCCCATCGTGGAGTTCGATACGCTCATGGAGCGCAAGAGGTATGTGGTCTTCGCGGCGTTCTATTCCGCGGATTGGGACGTGAACGAAGCGGGCTTCCGCTATAACGTGGATATCCAGTACCGCCGGGATATGGAGGAATGGCTCGCCCAGATCCGCGAAAACCAGCTCTACGATACGGGCATCGACGTCGCGTTCGGCGACGAGTGCATCACCTTGACGACGTGCAGCCGCGCCCACCACCGCAACGGGCGGTTTGTGCTGGTCTGCAGACGGATACGGGAAGGAGAGGAATTCGAATGAAAAAATGTCTCGCGCTGATCGCCGCGCTGCTGCTCTGCCTGGAATGCGCCTCCGCGGCGGAATGGGCCGAGGGCCGCAGCGCCGCGCAGCCCTACGCGGGCGTGCAGGAAGTCGATCTCGGCGCGCGAATGGGATACAGCATCCTCTGGCCGAGCGCCAAGCTGCCCATGGACTGCTACTGTGATACGCTCACGATCTACCTCCCGCGCGAGGACGTCGCCCTGGGCCAGGGCAAACTGACCCTCATGAACGAAGAGGGTCCGGTCGCTGAGGCGGAGTTTTCCGACCCCGCCGCCGTGACGCTGCGGCCCATGGACGAGGACGAGCTGGTGCGGCTCCTGTGGGGCGGCGGGGTGGCCATCGAGGTGAAGCTGCCGGTCTCGCTGAGCCTGCACGGCGGCGAATACGTGGAAATGGAAGAGGGCTGCTTCACCGCGGCGGCAGGCAAGGTGCGCAGCCTTCGCATCCAGGGGGATCCGGACGCCTGGCGGCCGACCCTGGCCGGGGAGTTCGGCGTCGGCAGCGTGCGCTACACCTCTGAACCGGAGGGCGAGGAAGAGACGCCCCCCAAGGCCGCGCCGGAGGAGGGCGATATCGTCACCTTCGAACTCCTGCTTGGCGGCGGGGCGACCACCGCGGTCGTATACAGCCCCAACGAATCCGTCCAGACCGAAGCGGCGGAGTATACCGAGAGCGGCTTGTACACGGGGCGCGTCCTTTCAGCGGACGTGAACTGGGGCGTGCTGTTCCTGAACGAGAACGGGGAAGTGCTGGACAGCGTCGCCATCACGCGCTGAGGCAAGCCACCCAAAAAGAGCATAGAGCCGGAAGGAGGCCTCCCACGGGGGAAGCGCCTCCTTCCGCTTTTTTGGCTCCACCAACAGGCGAGGGAGCTCGCCGACTGCGTTATTGTGTTTCGCGGCTCGGCGCTGTATCATGAAGCTGTGGTCAAGAAAAGCGGCGCGCTCCGGCGCGCGTTAAGGAGGAAACAGGAATGGAACTTGGAAAGAAGATCCGTCAGCTTCGCTTTAAGGCCGGATTGACGCAGGAGCAGCTCGCGGAAAAGCTGGGGATCGGAGCGCAATCGGTATCCAAATGGGAAAACGCGGTGGCGATGCCGGATATCACGGCGCTGCCGCTTCTGGCCGAGATCTTCGGCGTCACGATCGACGACCTGTTCGACCTGACGACCGAGCAGCGCTTTAACCGCATCGAAAACCGCATGGACGCGGAGGAGGAGCTTCCGGCCGACGTCTTCCTGGAATTTGAAGGGTTTCTGCAGGCTGAACTGAACGACGCGGGAAACCAGAAGCGGGCGACCGAGCTGATCGCCTATCTCTACTGGCACCGCATGAACGCGGAGGGGCGGAAGGCGGCCCGTTACGCGAAGGAAGCGATCCGCCGCGCGCCGAACGAAAAGGAGTGCCAGTGGATCCTGAGCAAGACGGACAACCACGCCATATGGGATTGGAACATGGCTAACCATTCCAAGGCCGTCAACTTCTATCGGGAGCTGGCGGAGGCCAACCCGGACTCTCCGCTGCCGTATATGTACCTTCTGGACAATCTTATCGCCGATCATCGGGCCGACGAGGCGGAGCGCTGGCTGGACCGCTATAGTGCCCTGGAAAAGGCGCACCCCGTCATGAAGCGGGTCTATCGGGCCTACATTGCCCTGGCCCGTTTCGACGAGCCGGCCGGGGACAGGATCATGGCGGACCTGCTGGCGGAACAGCCGGACAACGACGCCGTTCTCTTTGAGACCGCGCAATACTATGCCGCCAAGGCGGACTACGAAAAAGCCATCGCCGTTTACGAACGCGCTTTTGCCGCGGATACCAGGCGGCCCAGGTTCCAGGACGCGCTCATGGGCATCGCGGATATCTATGAGATCATGGGAGACTATGCCAACGCCGCCAGGACCTATGATCGGATCATCGATCTGCTGGAAAACGAATGGAGCCTGACGGAAGAGACGGACTCCTCCGTGGCCGCGGCCAAGAAGGAAAAGGCGCGTCTGCTGGCAATGGCGTAACGCGCTCCCGCCGTACAGGAGGGAGGAAGCCTCCCCTCAAAAGACCGGGGCGGACCGACAGAAAACGGGCTTGACCGCAATGGTCAAGCCCGTTTTCTGTCTTTTTTCGCCATCAAGGCCCATTCCGCACAGAGGGGCTTTGAGGATCGCTTCTGTTCGTCTTTGGGAGGGACGGGAGACTCGGCAAGGGGGAGAGGATCCCGCCGATGGCGGCGAGTTCGTTCGCGGAGAAATCCATGCGTTCGATCGCCTTCACGTTCTCGCTGATCTGCCCGGGCTTACTCGCGCCCAGGGGCAGGGCCGCATGTCGCAACCCGCCTCAGCGGAGATGACCGGCTCGTCACGGTGGCTGCGCAAACGCGGTCCATGTGGACGCCGAAGTTCCGCCAGAGCCCCAGCGAGATGGCCGGGAGCATCAGGCCGCTTTCGCCGCAGCGGCGGTACTGCGTGGTATCGCAGCGGGCCGCGGATGGGATGTAGGCCATAGACTGCCCTACCCAAGGGCGCGGTCGCGCCGCCTCCCCATGAAAGGGCGGAGCGCCAGACGCGCGAGGCCCGCGCGTCAGATGGTGATCTCGCCTTCGTATACGGTCTCCGCCGGGCCGGTCATGGAGATCGTGCCGTCCGCTCGCACGGTGACCGACAGAACGCCGCCGTCCAGGCGCACGTTCACGCTCTCGCCGAAAGGGGAAAGCCCCCTCGAGGCCGCCGCGGCGACGCAGGCGCAGGCGCCCGTGCCGCAGGCCAGGGTGAGGCCGCTGCCGCGCTCCCAGACGCGCACACGCATCTCGGTGGGAGAGAGCGCCTGGGCGAACTCCACGTTCACGCCGCCAGGGAAGGCGGAGTGCCGCTCGATGGCAGGACCGAGGCGCGTGACGGGGGCGGCGTCCGCGTCCGGGACGAAGAGCACGGCGTGCGGGTTGCCGACCGAGACCGGCGTGCAGAGGACGCGCTCGCCGCTGATCCAAAGCTCTTTATCCGGGCCGACCTCGAAGCGGCCCATCTCCACGGAGACGGAGCGCACCGCGCCGTCATCGACGCGCATCTCAAGCCACCGAACGCCGGAAGGCGTTTCGATGGAAAGGCGGGTCTTGGCGGTCAGGCCGCGGTCGAAGACGTATTTGCCCACGCAGCGGATGCCGTTGCCGCACATGGCGGCCTCGCTGCCGTCCGCGTTGAAGACGCGCATGGCGAAATCGGCCGCGCGCGAGGGAAATATGTAGATCACCCCGTCCGCTCCCGGGCCGAAATGCCGGTCGGAGAGGCGGCGCGCCAGCGCGGCGGCGTCTTCCGGCGGAGACCCGTACAAGTACAGGTAATCGTTGCCCAGGCCCTGCATTTTCGTAAAGCGCATGGCGACCGTCCTTTCCGCGGGAAAATCAAAAAAGGCGGGAGGAAACATAACCCCGCCTCCCGCCGCGCAAGGACAGGATAGCACGCCGCCGCGCTCCCTGTCAAGGGAGCAGGAGAGCGAAAAAAGCTCCATTCGCGCAGGGAAAAATGTGCTATAATGGCCCAGGGAAAGGGGGAGACGGCCGTGAACAGAGGGCGCGTCGTCCGGGAATGGCTGCAGATCGCGGCAGGGCTGTGGGTGTTCGCCTTCGGCGTGCACCTGACCATTCGGGCGGATATCGGCCTGGCGCCGTGGGACTGCCTGGGCATGGGCCTCGCCAACCATACCCCGCTCAACTACGGCATGGCGATGACCGCCACCTCCGTGATCATCCTCCTGATCGACCTGCTCCTGAAGGAGCGCATCGGCTACGGCACGATCATCGACGCCCTGCTCACGGGCAATTTCGTGCAGCTGTACAACGATCTCGATCCCTTTCCGGAGACGGGGAGCGTCTGGCTCGGCGTGGGGATCATGCTGATGGGGTTCGTGTTCATGGCCCTGGGCATGTGGATCTACATGCGCGCGGCGCAGTGCTGCGGCCCGAGAGATTCCCTCCTGGTCGGCCTGGGCCGGAGGCTGCCGCGCGTGCCCATCGGCGCGGTGGAGGTGCTGCTGTGGGCGGCGGTGCTGCTGGCGGGCTGGAGCCTCGGCGGGCCGGTGGGCATCGGCACGCTGATCAGCACCTTCGGCGCGGGTGCGGTGATGCAGCTGGTCTACAGCCTCCTTGGTTTCGACCCGAGGACGATCCGGCACCGCGGCGTCCTGGAGGTGACGCGCGTCCTCATGGGGAAGACCGGGCAGGCGCCGGCGGAAAAGGAAGAGCGGGGAAAGCGAATCGGATGAAGCGAAAGACGGCGCGGGAACTCCTGGCGGAATCCTTCCGGGAGCCGGCGCAGGAGAAGACGGTGGACGCCATCACGGTGCGGGAGATCGTGGAGCGGTGCGGGTACTCCACGGCCACGTTCTACCGGCATTTCCGGGATAAGTACGATCTCATCGCCTGGGAGCATTCCCGGCGCGTGGCGGCCATCATGGAACGGGTTGGCCATGATGGCTACACTTGGAAGCAGACCCTGCGGGACGGCGCGCTCATGTTCGAGCGGGAGCGGGATTATCTCGCCAATCTCCTTCGGCACACCAGCGGCCACGACGCCTTCATCCACTACA
>CACZOT010000391.1 GCA_902782795.1 uncultured Eubacteriales bacterium
GCTGGCGAAGTTCAACCCCATTTGGATGATCCTCACCAGCTTCCTCCTGGTCTTCCTCCAGCGCGGCGCGAGCGAGATCGCCACCAACTTCGGGCTGAACCAGTCCTTCTCGGACATCCTCACCGGCATCATCCTCTTTTTCATCATCGGCAGCGAGTTCTTCATCTCCTACAAGATCAACTTCCGCCACGCGGCGAAAAAGGAGGGCTGACGGGATATGTTCGATTTTGTCTCCTTCATTCCCCGCGCCGTGATGCAGGGCGCGCCGCTCCTGTTCGGCTCCACGGGCGAGACGCTCACGGAGAAATCCGGCAATTTGAACCTGGGCATCCCGGGCATCATGTATATGGGCGCCATCAGCGGCGTCATCGGCGCTTTCTTCTACGAGAGCTCTCTTCCCTCGGCGGAGGCGCTCGTGCCCGCGCTGGCGGTGCTGATCCCGTTCCTGTCCACGCTGCTGGGCTCGCTCCTGATGGGGCTGATCTACTGCTTCCTCACCGTGACCCTGCGCGCGAACCAGAACGTCACGGGCCTGGCCCTGACGACGTTCGGCGTGGGCTTTGGCAATTTCTTCGGCGGATCCCTGGTCAAGCTCTCCGGCAGCGATATGCCCTACCTGGCCCTGTCCGCCACAAGTAACTGCTTCCGCCGCGCCCTGCCCTTCGCGGAGAATGCGGGCTGGTTCGGCAGGGTCTTTCTCTCCTACGGGTTCCTGGCGTACCTGGGCGTGGCGATCGCGCTGGTCGCCGCGCACATCCTGCGCCGCACCCGCGTGGGCCTGCACCTGCGCGCCGTGGGCGAGAGCCCCGCGACGGCCGACGCCGCGGGCATCAACGTAGGGCGCTACAAGTACGCCGCCACCTGCATTGGCTCCATGGTGGCCGGGCTGGGCGGATTGTACTACGTCATGGATTACGCCAGCGGCATCTGGTCCAACAACGGGTTCGGCGACCGCGGCTGGCTCTCCATCGCCCTGGTCATCTTCACCATTTGGAGGCCGAACATCGGCGTGCTCGCGTCCATCCTGTTCGGCGGGCTCTATATCCTGCACATGTACATCCCCTCGGGCATGAACCTCGCCATCAAGGAGATCTACAAGATGCTCCCCTACGTCGTGACCATCATCGTGCTCGTCATCACCAGCATGCGCAATAAGCGCGAGAACCAGCCCCCGGCCTCCCTCGGCGTGGCGTACTTCCGGGAGGAGCGGTAGCGGACAGGGGCTCGTCCAGGGGACGCCGTCTCCCAGCCCCTGCGTAAGGGCCATGGGCCCATAAGAATCCCTTTCTGGGGGAAACAGTATTATCAGGGCTTCCGGATTCTGACAGAGAACCTGGAAGTCCTGATCTGTATATTTTTCCGGCAGTTTTCAGGAGGAACGGGTCGTTTGCCGAAAGGACGATCTCCCAATGTGGGATTCTTAAGGGACTTTCGCCCCTGGTGCGGGAGCCCAGAGAGCAGAGCCCTCTGGCCGTATCCCTGGCCGTATTCCCCCTGTTCAACGCCTCTATTTCGTGGTATCATAAGCAAGGAGGGAGGGGAAGCGCGATGAGCGAGCAATACTTCGCCGCGGCGCCGACGTCCGCCTCGAAGCCCCGGGAGATCGCGGTGCGCTTTGACGGGCGCGAATACGCCTTCACGACGGACGCGGGCGTCTTCTCGCGGGACGGCTTGGACGCGGGCAGCGCCCTGCTGATCGGGAGCCTGCCGGATCTGGCCGCGGACGAGCGCGGCCTGGACCTGGGCTGCGGCTGGGGACCCGTGGGGACGATCTGGTCCCTGCGATGCCCGGAAGCGCGCTTCGTCCTCACGGACATCAACGAGCGCGCGGCGGCTCTGGCCGGGGCGAACCTCGCCAGGAACGGCGCGTCGAACGCCGAAGCCGTCTGCGGGGACGCCCTGGAGGCCGTGGAGGGCCTCTTCGACGCCATCGCGCTCAACCCGCCCATCCGCACGGGCAAGGAGAACATCTACCGCATGTTCCGCCTGGCCATGGAGCGCCTGACGCCGGCCGGCGCGCTGTACATCGTCATCCGCGTCAAGCAGGGCGCGGACTCGGCGAAAAAGATGCTCAAGGCGGAATATGGCAACTGCGATACCATCGCGCGCGGCGGCGGCTACCACGTGCTGCGCTGCCGGCGCGAAAGAAAGGAAGTAGACGAATGAACGACAGAATCCGCAGGGTCATCGGACACATGGCGGAAAATGGGCTCGGGCAGATCCTCGTGAGCGCGCCCGCCTCCCTGGAATACCTCGCGGGCGTGCGGGTCGCGCCGGGCGAGCGGCTGTGCGCGCTGCTGCTGCGGGACGACGGCGAGGCGACGCTCTACGCCAACCGCCTCTTCGCCCTGGAGCAGGGCGAAGGCTATCGCCTGGTGGAATACGACGACACGGAGGACCCCATCGCCTGCCTGGCCTCCGGCGTGCGTGCGGGCAAGTTGGGCGTGGACAAGGTCTGGCCGAGCGGCTTCGCCGTGCGGCTCATGGAGGCGAGGCCGGACGTGCGGCTCGCCCTGGGCAGCGCGCCCGTGGACCGAGCCCGCATGCAGAAAGACGCCCAGGAGATCGAAAAGATGCGCCTGAGCTCGCTGGCGAACGACCGCGTGCTGGAAAAGACCCTGCGCGCCCTGGTCCGCGGCGAGACCGAGGAGGACGTCGGCGCTCGGTACCTGGCCAACGCCCGCGCGGAGGGAGCGAGCGGCTGCTCCTTCGAGCCGCTGATCTGCTTCGGCCCCAACGCCGCCGAGCCGCACCATGAGACGGGCCTCGCGCGCCTTCAGACAGGCGACGCCGCCATCCTGGACGTGGGCCTGCTCCTGAACGGCTACTGCAGCGATATGACCCGCACCTGCTTCATCGGCTCCATGAGCGACGAGCAGAAGAAGATCTACGATCTCGTGCGCGAGGCCAACGCCGCGGGCCGCGCCGAGGCCGCGCCGGGCGTGCCCCTGAGCGAGATCGACCGCGCCGCGCGGGACGTCATCGCCAAGGCGGGCTACGGGGAATACTTCCTCCACCGCACCGGCCACGGCATCGGCCTCGAGGTCCACGAGCCGCCGGACGTCAGCGCCACCAGCGAGCAGATCGCCCTGCCGGGCATGTGCTTCTCGGTCGAGCCGGGCATCTACCTCAAGGGAAAGTTCGGCGTGCGCGTCGAGGACCTGGTCGCCATCACCGAGGACGGCGCCGTCACCCTCAACGAGATGACGCGCGAGCCCATCATCATCGAATGATCCGGGAGGGATAGCGTAATGTACGGAAAGACGGAATGGCTCGTCGCCGATTGCTACTGGCCGGAGATCACCACCGAGGGGCATTACGTCAGCCACGAGGCCATCTGCGTGCTCAACGCGGGCGATCAGGACGCCGAGATCGAGATCACCCTCTTCTTCGA
Organism: uncultured Eubacteriales bacterium; assembly: GCA_902782795.1. Lineage (GTDB taxonomy): Bacteria > Bacillota > Clostridia > Christensenellales > Aristaeellaceae > UBA1224. Next base: position 3,395 of record CACZOT010000391.1, read on the forward strand.
GGACGAGGAGCCCATCGGCGGCTTCCACGCGCGCTGCGCCGCGCGCCGCACCAACCACATCCGCATGGATAAGCTCGTCTCCGACAGCGGGCGGCGCGTGCCCATGGGCAAGCCCTACGCCGCGCTTTTGCGCGCCAGCGCGCCTGTCGTCGCGCAGTACAGCCGCCTGGATACCACCCAGGCCAACGAGACGCTCATGACCACGATGGCGTGGTGAGCGGGTCAAACAGCGCGCGTTCCCCGCGCGACGGAGCCTGAATATGACCAAGCAAGAGATCTACGCCCTGCTGGAGGGCGAAGGCGTCGCCTTCACGGCTGTGGAGCACGAGGCCGTCTACACCGTGGAAGAGGCCGCGCGGCTGGCGCTGCCGCACCCGGAGGCCGGAGCGAAGAACCTCTTTCTGCGGGACGACAAGAAGCGCGCGTATCTGCTGCTCGTCATGCGCGACGACCGCGAGGCGGACCTGCGCGCCATCCAGGCCAAGGCCGGCACGCGGCGGCTCTCGTTCGCGTCCGTGGCGGATCTCATGGCCCTGCTGGGGCTGCGGCGCGGGTCCGTCACGCCCCTGGGAGCGCTGAACGACGCCGAACACCGCGTTCGCGTGCTCATCGACAGCGCATTTCACGGCCGCGCGATCTGGGCGCATCCCTGTGAGAACACAGCATCCGTCCTCCTCGCCGCGGACGATCTGTTCCGTCTGCTCGCCGACCGCGGCGTGCGGGTGGAGTGGATCGGGATCTAGCGCGGCACGGGGCAAAAAACAAAGCGGTTCTGATCAAAGAACCGCTTTGTTTTTTGCGCTGTTGATCCTGTATCGGGGCGCCGTCAGAAGAAGCTGAGCTGCTGCGCCGCGGGCTTCGGCGCGCGGACCCGCTCGCGCGCGAGGCCGAGCTCCCCGGCAAAGGCTGAGAGCGGCCGCGCTCCGCTGACGATCAGCTCCTCCCGGGCGCGCGTCATGCCGACGAACAGGAGCCGACGCTCCTCTTCCCAATCGGCGGGGCGTCCCTCGCTCTCCGATGGGAAAAGCCCCTCGGTGAGCCCGGCGAGGAACACCACCGGGAACTCCAGCCCCTTGGAGGCGTGGATGGTCATCAGCCGCACCGCGCCGGAGGAGCGCTTCGCCCCGGAGGCGCGGCGGATATCCGCCTCCTCGCCCAGAAGCAGGGCGTCCAGGAGCGCGCGCATGTCGGCGTACTGGATGGACGTCTCCATCAGCCGTGCGATCCCCTCGCCGCCGCCGTTCCGCCCGGCCCACCGCTCCAGGAGCAGGCGCGGCTTCTCCTTCTCCCAGCCGGCCCAGAGGTCCTCCGAGGGGAGCTCTCCCGAGGCGAGGGCCTCGAAATGTCGCAGGCACGCGCGCACGCGCTCGTCCTCCAGCCAATCCCCGCGGCCCAGGACCAGGGCGGGGATGTCGTCGTGCCGGAGGGCTTTTTCGATGATCTCCAACTGCCGATGGGTGCGGCAGAGCACGGCCATTTCGGAGAAGGCGCGCGCCTCGCCCACCGCGCTGTGGCGGTGCGCCTCGAGCATATCCAGGCCGCCGGCCAGGCGGGCGATCTCCCCCGCGATCCAGACCGCCTCCGCGAAGGGCGTATCCGCCTCCAGAAAGCGCGCGGGGACGCCGGAGGGCCGACGGGGCAGGAGGCTCCGCTCGCCGCCGGGGTTCCGGGAGATGAGGGCGCAGGCGGCGCGGCAGATCTCGGGCGTGGAGCGGTAGTTTTCCTCCAGGCGGATCCGGCGCAGGCCGGGACGCTGGGCGGCGAGCTCCTCAAAGCAGCGGGCGCTGGCCCCGCGGAAGCCATAGATGGATTGGTCCGCGTCGCCGATGACGAACAGGCTGCCGCCGCCCGCGCTCCAGTGCAAAACCAGGCGGCGCTGGGCGGCGTTGGTGTCCTGGAACTCGTCCACGAGCAAATGCGCTCCGGGGCGCTTTTTCAGGCGCAGCGCGTCCAGGAGGAGGCCGTCCATATCGCGGGCGTTCGCCGCGTCGAGACGGCGCTCGTAGGCGGCGACGATCGGGACGAGACGATCATCCGGCGCGAGATCGCCCAGACGCGCCAGGGAGATCTGCCGCAGGGCCTCTCGCGCGCCGAGGCCGCTGCCCGTCTCCCGCGCGGCGTCCCCGGCCAGAGCGAGGCTCTCCTCCCCGCCGATCAAGCGCTTGTCGCCGCCGAGAAGGCGCAGGGCCACGGCATGGAAGGTCCCGATCGTCATGCCGCGCAGGGCCGCTTTCCCGCCCAGCCGCGCCTCCAGGCGCTCGCGCAGCTCGGCGGCGGCCTGGTTGGTGAAAGTGACGGCGGTGATCTCCGCGGGGCGGACGCCGTCGCGGATCATGCGCTCGATGCGCGCCACCAGCGTTTTCGTCTTGCCCGTGCCCGGCCCGGCGACGACGGCCACGCTCTCCTCCCGCGCCTCGACGGCCTCCCGCTGGGCGCTGTTGAGCGCTTCCGCGGCGGGAGAGGACGCCTCCCCGGAGGCGTCTTTCCGGCGCAGGCTGGCGGCGGAAAGACGCCTGGCAGCGCGGACGGGCGAGGCGGCGAAGAGGCTCGTCTGGCCGGAGAGGGCGCTGCGCTCCTGGGGCGTGAAGATGGTGACGCGGCCGTACTGCCCGTCGAAGCCGGGTTCCAGGCGCACCTCCCCCGCGCGCACGCGCCGCACGCCCTCGGCGACGAGCTCTCCCGCGGCGGAGCGGATCTCCTCCAGGGGCGCTTCCCGCAGCACGGTGAACTCCGGCCCCACCGCGCCGAGCAGCTCCTCGTACAGGGCCTGGGCGCGCGCGCCCTCCGCGGAGACGCCGAGGCTCGCGCCGACGGTCTCGGCCAGGGGCACGAGCCGCTCGAAGGGCTTGGCGGATGCGGGACGCGCGCCCTCCGGGCGGTCGGCCAGCTCCAGCACGCGGTGTTCCACGCCTGTGGTGAGCCTGCGCCCGCATACGGGGCACTTTCCGCCGAGGGCCGCGGCCTCCTCGGGCCGCAGACAGACGCGGCAGGCGCGGTGGCCGTCCCAGTGGTACTTGCCCTCCTCGGGGAAGAACTCCACCGTGCCGAGGAACCCTTCGCCCGTTTGCAGGGAGCGGCGCAGGCTGTCGAAGCTGGGACATTCCGCCAGGAGGTTGGCCTCCCGTCCGAGCTTGGAGGGCGAATGGGCGTCCGAATTAGAGACGAGCAGGTATGGATCCAGCGCGGAGACGCGCCAGTTCATGGGCGGATCGGAGGAAAGGCCGGTCTCGAGGGCGTGGATCTCGCCGGAGAGATCGCCGAAGCATTCCTCCAGCGTGTCGAACCCCGAAAACGCCCCGAAGAGCGAGAAGTGCGGCGTCCAGATATGCGCGGGGATGAGCACGGCGCGCGGGTCGGTCTCCAGGAGGATCTCCAGAAGATCGCGGCTGTCCAGGCCGAGGATGGGCCGTCCGTCCGAATGGATGTTGCCGATCCGCTCCAGGCGCTCGGCGAAGCGGTCCGCCGCCTCCAGGGAGGGCAGGAGGACCACGTTGTGCACCTTGCGCGTGCGGCCGGCTTTTTTGTAGATGGAGCTGATCTCGCCCGTGAGGACGAACCGCGGCGCCTCTCCCGGAGCGAGGCCGGGCAGGCGCAGGTCCTCCCGCAGGGTATAGAGGCCGCTCCCGTCTTCCACGAGGGCGGCGCGCAGCTCCTCGCGCCAGGCGGGATGGGTGCAATCTCCCGTGCCCACGATGCCGATGCCCTTGCGCCGGGCCCAATAGTCCAGGTGCGGCGCGTCGCCCTCGCGGCTGGTGGCGCGCGAGAAGCGGGAATGGATATGCAGATCGGCAATGGGCATGGCGGCCCCTCCTTTTGTGTTGTGACGCCTTGGGGGGATTTCGCAAATCTCCCGGCGGGCGGCCTTCTCTCCGACAAACTGGAATTTATCATCCAAACTGATCGATAAATATGAAGAGCCCGGTATCTTCGTCGAAAACAGCAAACTCGAAGCCACGAGCTGCTTGGCCCAAGAAGCTGAAATAACCATGCAGCA
>CACZOT010000392.1 GCA_902782795.1 uncultured Eubacteriales bacterium
GCCAGGCCCAGGAATAGAGCTGGCCCAGATCCTCATAGTTGCGGTTCGCGGCCACGAAGCGGTCCTCGCGCCTCCGGAAGCCCGCCCAGAGCTCCTTTAGCCCGTAGCGGCGCTTGGCTTCCTCGATGGGCAGCAGCCGCTCGGCCTGATCGACCACCTGCCAGGTGTACTCGATCGCCCGGAAGAGCACGTACTTCGCCGGGCAGCGGGGCACGCAAAACTCCTGGTCGTAGTAGAGGCGGCCTTCCCCGGTGCGGAACGCGTTGAAGGGGATCATGTCGATATAGCCTGTCTCCAGGATGGGGCCAAGCTCCTCAGGCTCCGCGCCCCATGCTTCGAGGGCCTCCTCGCGGCTGATCTTCCCCGGCTCGGAGGAGCGCAGCACGTCTCGCCAGAGGCCGTCCAGTTCAGCCCATACCGCCTCCGGCCCCTTCCGAAAGGCCTCGGCGCAATAGCGCAGAAGGGTGGGCTCGCGCCGCAGGGGCATCTCGATCGCGCCGGGCACGCGCCTCTGTTCGATCGCGCCCACGCCGCGCGCGCGCAGGGCTTCCAGGTTGGCGTAAAGCGCGTCCAGCGAGGGCTCGCCCTCCGGCCAGAGCGCCTGCTTGCGGGCGGTGCCGTCGCTGTAGAGCACCGTCGCGAAGCCGTGCTCCGGCCCCCGGTCCGTGGAGAGGGCCGCGTACACCGCGCGCCGCGCAGGCGCGCCGCGCAGGCGGCATTCGGCGAGGTAGTAGTCCGCGACGAAGGGCAGCGCGCCCTCGCGGATCACGTCCTCGTAGAGATCGTCCTCCGCGCCGACGAGCGGGCTCCCGCAGGGGTCGTAAGGAAAAACGCGATCCCGGATTCCTCCGGCGGGGAGCATCCCCTCGCTGTAGACGGCCTGCACGAAGGGCACGTCCGGCATGGGGAAATAGAGGTAGATCTCCGCAAAGCCCGCCCGCGCCAGGAGCTCCTTGACCTCCCAGCGGGCGAAGGGACGCGGCCCCTCCTCCGGTCGGGTGGCGAGGCTTTGGAAGGGCAGGCGCGAGACGTCGTCCACGGCTCCGCACAGATACTTGAGCGCGAAGCGGTTGCGCCAGCCCAGGAGGAGCACGCCGTCCTCCTTCAGAAGCGCTGCGCAGCGCCGGAGCGTCTCCTCCGCGCGCGCGGGCTCCTTCTCCAGGAGGCCCGCGGCCACCAGGCAGTCATACTCTCCCTCCAGGGCAAAGAGGTTTTCCGGCTCGTCCACGCGCTCGTAATGCCCTCGCAGCGCCCGGGCCATGGCGGCCGCTCCCTCGCCCACGGCCGCGGCGCGCGCCCCGCCGGGGAAGGGATACCAGTTCACCAGTGATTCCCGCAGCGCCGCCGTGCGCGCGTCTTCCCGCATGCCGTTTCTCCCCTTTCCCCTGGTTTGCAAGTGTGGCGAAATTATGGTATCATGGTCGGGCACCATTCGACCCGACAGGAGGCCCCTCTCATGCGCACCGTACCCATCGTCATGGCCTTTGACCGCGGCTACGTCCGGCCCGCGTGCGTCGCCATTTTTTCCATTCTGGAGACCGCCCGGCCCGAGGACGAGTACCGCTTCTATCTCCTCGCCTCCGAGGAGGATTTCGGCATGGACTCGGGCTTTTTCGAGCTGCTCGCGGGGCGCTTTTCCAACTTTTCCTGGGAATACCGGCGCATGGATCCCTCGGTCTTCGCGGGGGTGCGGCACCCCATGCGCTACGTCAGCGTCTCCAGCTATTACCGCATGCTGATCCCCCGGCTCTTCCCGGAGCTGGATCGCTGCCTCTACCTGGACGCGGACCTGATGGCCTGCAGCGACGTGGGAGAGCTCCTGGACCTGTGCGACATGCCCGCGTTCGGGAAATGCTGCTTCGCCGCCGCCAAGGACCTGGGCCTGCAGGCGGGAGACAACCCCCTCTACGAGGAGCACCGCCTCTCCATCGGCTTTACGCCGGAGGAGCTGCGCGGGTACGTCAACGCGGGTGTGCTGGTGATGAACCTGCGCCGCATCCGCGAGGAGGGGCTCGAGGAGCGCTTTCTGGCCCTCGTGCCGAAGAATTACGCCTACGGAGACCAAGACATCCTCAACATCGTCTGCAAAGGGCGCATCCTCCGCTTGCCCATCCGCTGCAACCTGGTGGCGAGCAACATCGGCAACCGGGAGCGCGTGGTCGGCGCCTGCGAGGGGCGCGACCGCGAGGACGCCCTCCTAGGCCGGCCGGTCCTCTGCCATTTCGCCTGGCAGGAGAAGCCCTGGCAGTTCGTGGAGACCCTCTGGGAGCAGCGCTGGTTGGCGTGCGCCCGGCGCATGCCGGCCACGCCGGAGCTGGCCGCCTGGGTCGCCCAATGCGGGGAGAGGCAGGGCGCGCCCTGGCGCGACCGCGCGGGAGACCTGCGCGCCGCCGGGGAGGTCGTCCTCTACGGCTACACGTTCTACGCCCGCAGGCTCTGCGGCGATCTTCTGGATACGGGCGTCGGCTCCATCCGCTGCTTCTGCGACCGCTCGCCCGCGAAGCAGGGCCAATCCTTCCGCGGCGTTCCCTGCCGCGGCCCGGAGGAGCTGGACGCTCTCGGGCCGGGGGCCCTGATCGTCATCTGCTCGCAGACCGCCTGGCCGGAGATCCGCGCCGAGCTGAACGCTCGCGGCTTTGGCGACGAACGCCTGGCCCGTTATCGATTCCGCGATTTCGCCGTCATCAGCGTTTGATCCCCACACGCCCCCGCCTCCAGGCGGCGGGCGTTTTTTTCTCCGCAGTCACTTCCTGCCCACCGGGGACTGGGACCAATCGTCGTAGAACTCCCGCATGACCCAGTGATAGCCGTCGGCGGCGTACATCTCCTCCGGCAGAGCGGGGCGGATCACCTCGCCGGGCACGTAGAACAGATCGATAAACCGGGCCGTGAAGCGAACCGCCTCCCGCAGGACGGCGGAGACGTCCCCCCGGTCCTCCCCGCTGCGCGCCTCCTCGGCGAGCCTGGGCTCCCCATCGGGGAGCATGCGGTCCATCGAGGGCTCCGGAGCGGTCATGAAGTGCTCCGCCTCGAGGTAATTGCGAAGGAGGAAATCATTCTCCCCGCACAGATAATAGCATGCGGGGCAGCTCATGCCGTTGTCCTCGTACCAGGGCCGCGCGAAGTAGTACCCCCGCATGTCCAGGGGCATGAAACGCTCCAGCGCGCCCTGCGTCGAGCCCTGGGCCACGAAATCCACCACGGCGCAGCGCGCCCCGGGCGTAAGGCCCAGCCGCTTCCCATAGCGGACGTAGCCCCGCCGCGTCTCCTCCTGGACAGCCCGGATCGCGTCCATATGCCGCTCGATGTACGCCTCCGGCTCCTCGTCGGCTCTCCAGGGCTCGATCGCCTCCGGCGGCAGGGCGAGGTAGCGCGCCAGGATCTGATCCGGCGAAAAGCCGTTGACCAGGCCGTCCCGGTCGAAATGGAAGCCCCTGGCGAGCTCGCACGCCACGCCCAGCAGCGCCGCGCGGCGGTTCGCGTAGAAATACGTCTCCCCGGGCAGCTGCATTTCCGGGAAGCGCCTGCGCAGGAGCGCATAGCCCAGCATGGGAAGGTAGCCGTCCCGCGCCAGGAAGAGCACGCGTTCCACACCGGAGGCGCGCATCTCCCGCGCCAGCCACGTCAGATATCCCGCCACCATCGGCGCCAGCGCGCCGCACGCGAACCGCCGGAGGCGCGCCCGCGGCTCCGTATGGGCGATGGCGCTTGGCTGGAATGGATCTGCGAAGGCTTCGGCCACGCTCATCCCCACCATGCAGCGCTCCATCAGGCTTTCCGCCGCGCGCACGGCGCCTTCCCAGCCGGCGTCCAGGGCCGCTCGAAGCGCGGAGGGGACCCAGAAGGCCTCGCACCCCGCCGCCAGCGCGGGAGCGATGTCCGCGTCCGGGTCGTCGCCGATGTGCAGGACGCGCGCGTCTCCCAAATAGGCGCGCACCTCCTCGAACAGCCCGGCCGCCTTTCTTCGGCCACGGTCGCAGGAGACGAACAACCGCTCGAAGCCGTGCACGCCCTTTTCCTCCAGGAGGCCGCGCAGGAGCGGCTCGGGCAGGTACATATCGCTGGTCAGCACGACCCGCTTTCCCATCGCCAGAGCCTTTTCCAGGAGCTCCACGACGGCCCCGCGCGGCTCGATCACCGCGCGTTCCGTCTCAATCTCCCGCTGCCGGAGGGCGCGCAGGGTCTCCTCGGGCCAGCCTGTGCGCTCTCCCAGGCGGCGGTAGACGCCGTCCAGATCCGCCATGGGCCTCTCGCGCTCGGAGAGAACGCGCTGCTCGGCAAAGCCCGGCGCGGCGGCGCCGCAGCGCGCGGCGCTCTCTTCCACGAGGCGGAACACGTCCGTCGGAGCGAGGGGCAGGCGCTGGAGCAGAGTATCGAACACGTCGAAGGAGACGGCGTCGCAGGCTTGCAAAGCGGCCTCCAGCCGCTCCCTCCTGTTCTCCTCCTCCGCCGCGGCGGGGGCGGGGCGTTTGGGAAAAGCGGCGTCCAGGAAGGGCATGAGGCGGTACGTCTGGATGCCGTAGCAGCGCGGCAGGATGCATTCGTTGACCACCCCCATACCGATGTAGAGGATGGGCTCGTCCGGGTACCGTTCGCGCAGCGCGCGGAAGGAGAGATCCTCCCCGCAGCGGCGAAGGAGATGTCCTTCCATCTCTTCGCGGCTGGAAAAGAGGCCCGTCTTCCAGAGAAGAGCCGTCTGCTCCTCCTCCGGGCAGGATTTTCGCAGGCTGAAAACCACCGGCCTGCCCTGGGCGAGGCGCTCCCGCACCAGGGGAAGGAGCGTACTGCGCGGAGCGGGCTCGCTGCGGAAGAGCTCCCGTGCGAGGAAGGTATCCATCAACTCCAGCGCGAGCACCGGGTACGGCGCGGCGATCCTTTGCCAGCCCGCCGCGCTCTGCGGGCCGCAGGCGTCCAGCTCGTCGTGCAGGGCGATCTGGTCCAGGCCGTACATATCGTACAGGGCGATCCCCTTCTCCCGGCACAGGGGAGCGAGCTTTTCATACGCCGCCTCGGCGTACTTCACCCGCTCCGTGAGGACGATCAGGTCCACGTCCAAGCCGGGCAGCTCCTCCGCCGGGAACACGCACTTGCCCGCGAAGGTCTCTCCGGCGTCCTCATCTGTCATCACGCCGAGGAAGCGATACTGGGCGTCATATGCCTCCAGGATGGCGCGCGCGTACTCGCGGCTGCCGTGCAGAAGGACGCGCCTGCCCCGGAATGTGGAAAAGCTCTCCGAAAAGCGGCGGACCACATACTCCGTTTCCGTCACGCGCCCGGCCTCCTTCCCTTCCCGGCGCCGCGCGCGACGGGCTCTTCGCCCAGCAGCAGGCGCATAAGCGAAAAGGGGAAGCCCAGGTTATTGCTGTCGACGCTGCCCAGCACCGCCTCGTAGAAATACCTGCTTTGGCCCGTTATGGGGATCTGAATGGAGCATGGGAAGGCGGGCTCAAAGGGCACGAAACAGACCTTGCGCGGGTACTGCTCCAGGGCGGCGAAGGCGGCCTCCATCTCGCGGGATTCCGTGTAGAACTCCACAAACAGGCTTTCCCAGGCCATGCGCCCGCGCCGGTCCATCCACTGGGCGATGGCCTCGTCCGCGCTTTTGACGTGGTTGCAGTACAGGTCCACGTCGTCCAGGCGCAGCACCGGGAAGACCCTCTCCTCTTTTTCCCGCCCCGTCTTCCAGCGGCTGAACACGGGCACAGCCTCGCGGCAATAGTGCTCCAGATCGGCGAGGACGCGCAGGTATTCCTCCTCCAACAGATACAGGTTCTTGAAGGGAGAGCGGTTCATTATCCCCAGGGTGTTGCTGGCCATACCGCCCCAGCAGTGGTTGGAGATGATGGTCAGGCCGCTCTCCTTGAGGCGGAAATACTCCCGGAAGGAGAAATACGGCTGTTCGACGGCGCGGTGCGGAAAGATCTGCTCCCGCCGCACGCCGGGAATGGTCAGAGCCCGGGCGATGATCTGCTTTTCGCCCTTGAGGGAGATGACCATGATGTAATCGTACTCCAGGCCGGGGATCTCATCCGGCCGGACCACCGGGTACCCGTCCAGGGTGTCGTAGGGCGGGACGGTCGTGCCCGTGATCGCGACGATCTCGATTTCCCCGACGGCGCAAAAATAGCGGAGCTTGTCCAGGAGGCGGTTGTAGATCGTCCCCCAGCCCCAGAGGATCAGCCGGGCGGGGCGCTGCAAAGGTTCGGACATAGGCTCCTCCTAATCGAGAAATTGCGCGGTGCGCCAGCCCTGCGCCTCCAGCCCGGGGGCGACCTGTGCGCAGACGGGCCGCGTCATGGAAAGGATCAGAAGCGTGCTCTCGCGGTCTCCGTCCAGTTCCGCAAGGGGGACGACGCGGTGGCCGAAGAGCGTCTCCGGGTTGCCCTCCCGCTTCGTGACCACGAAGCCCTCCACCGCGAAGCCCGTTTCGGCCAGCGCGCGCCAGGCCCGCTCCGCCACCACGCCCGCGCCGTAGATCCACAAATGCCGGTACTGGCGCAATATCTCCTCCAGGCCCTGGCGCAGGGGGCGGTAATAGCCCTGCACCCGGCGGCAGGCGGCGTAGAAGTGGAACAGATCCATCTCCTCCGGGCGGAACCAGGAGGCGATGTCCTCGCGGCCGGACATCTTCCCGTAAAAGTTCGAGAAGCGCTCGTGCATGTGCATCAGGCACATGTTCGCCGCCCAATCCTCGATGCCCTTTTCGCGCAGGAAGCGGTCCATCAAGACGAAATTCATGAAATAGCCGTGGAAATTGCGGGGCGACGGCGGCCGGGTCATCACGGAATCGGGCCGGTAGCGGCGCAGGAAATAGGCCCGGCGCAGATAGCGCGCGCGCTTCGCCACGAGGATGGCCTCGAAGGAGAAGAGCTCGTCCTCGTGCTCCACGCCCTCAGGGAAGCGCACGTTCTCGCGCAGCAAGAGGTCCGTGCGCAGGAGCTGGCGCTGCACGTAGCAGAGCCACTCGTTCTGCCGCCAGAACAGCTCAAAGAGCTCCTGGCCGGAAACGACCGTGTCCGGATAGACCCCCTTGCGCGTCTCGATGTAGCTCGCGCCGTCCTTGCGCAGGTCCTCGCTCTCGTACACCGCGCGCGAATCGAAATAGACGACGTCGAGCCTCTCCGCGTCGGCCGCGGCGCAGAGCTCCTCCAGCGTCTCGGGGAGGATCTCGTCGTCGGAATCCAGGAAATAGGCGTATTCCCCGCGGGCGATCTCCAGGCCGCGGTTGCGGGCGTAGCCCTGGCGGCGGTTCTCCGGCAGGTGCAACACGTGCACGCGCGCGTCCCGCCGGGCGTATTCGTCCAGGATGCGGCCGCTCCCGTCGGGGGAACAGTCGTCCACGCAGATCACTTCGATATCGCGCAGGGTCTGCCCGAGGACGCTGTCCAGACAGGCGGGCAGATACGCCTCAACGTTGTATACCGGGATGATGACCGAGACTTTCATTCCGCTTCCTCCCACTTGGCGTGCAGGGCGCTCTCGATGCGGCGGGCAACGGCCTCGTTGACGATCTCGTTGAGATGCGAAGGCACGGCGCCGTACTCGTATTTTTCGTCGGTGAAATAGTTCTCCTCCCGCCACGCGGGGATGAAAAGCGCATCCGGAAGGACGGCCCGCAGGCGCTCGTACCGGCCCCGCAGGATCTCGTTCGCGCGGCGGATGGCCTCCGCCTCCGGGAAGGGACGCGTATTGCCCGGCGTCCCCACCGTTTCGCTCAGGTAGTTCTCCACCACCACGACCCGCACGCCCGGCGCGGCCGCGTACAGGCGCTCGAAGAAGCGTGCCGCGCTCTCCCGCCAGAGCTCCTCGCAGGCCGGGGAGCCGAAGGGCAGCGTTTCGTCCGGCGCAGCGTCCGCCAGGTTCGAGCCCTGCCAGGCGTCGCTGAGGGTCATGATCCCCTCGCCGAAGCGGGCCAGATCGAAGCGCTCCTCGATCAGGTCCAGGAAGAAGTACTTCGGCCGCACGCGCGCGGCGATCTCCCAGACGGCGCGATCCCGCTCGCGTCGGAGCATGATCTGGCGGTAGCGGTTCCTGTGGACGATCTCCCACCTTGGCAGAGGCCCGGAGACCGCGCTCGCGAGGCTTTGGAAGTTGCAGCGGCAGGCGGGGTCGTGCAGCCAGTTCATGTGGCTGAGGACGCGGTTGAGGTTGTAGCCGCCCCATGTCAGATACGGCTCGAGATGTGTGCCGGGGAACTGCTCCGCCAGGAAGGCGCGATAGTTGTCCACGAGCCTTTGGAACTCCTCCGGGGCGCGGCGGTGGAACTGCATGGCGAGGATATCGCTCAGGCGGTACTTGACCACGCCTTCGAGCGTCGCGGCGTAGCGGTCGTACAGCCCCGTGCGGCGGAACTCAGCGATGAGGAAGCGCATGGCCTCCACGCCCAGGGCGTCGTCCGGGCGGCCGCTCTTGTCCGCGTAGCCGTTCTCGATGAGGGAATTCTCCCGGAAGCGGCGGTACCAGTAGAGCGGTTCCCGCACGCTGACCGCGCCGCCCGCCAGGGCCAGAACCAGGGAATACACCGCTGGCGATTCAAAGGAACAGCTGGGCATGCGGACGCCGTTTTTCGTCCAGAGGCTCCTTCGCGAGAGGGATTTATACGTGGCCGTCGGCCCGTACTTCATGTGTTCCCGCAGGGTATAGGGAACGCCCATGCGCCCGTAGCAGGCGCGGTAGATGGCCTTGCCCGTGCGGTTGTCGTAGCGCCAGAGATCGCACTCGACGAAATCCGCGCCGCTCTCCCTGGCCGCGCCGAGGAGCTTTTCCAGGTACGTCTCCTCTACCCAGTCGTCCGGGTCCACGAAGGCGATGTATTCGCCCCGCGCCAGGCGCACGCCCAGGTTGCGCGTGGCCGCCACGCCCTCGTTGGCCTTGTCCACCACGCGCACGCGCGCGTCCCGACGCGCCCAGGCCTCGCAGCGGGCGAGGGAATCGTCCGTGGAGCCGTCGTTGATCAGCAATGCCTCAAAATCGGAACAGGTCTGTTTTGCCAGACTTTCCATGCACTGTTCCAGGTATTCCCCCACGTTGTACACCGGCAGGATCACGGAGATCGCCGGCCCATGGATCTGTCCGCTCATCGATAACCCCTCCCCACGGCCAGCAGGCATCTGTGCACCTGCTCCAGAACGGCCTTTTCGCGCGCGTCCAGCCCGGCCTTTTCCTGGGCGGCGCGCGTGACGCGGTTCCCCTCGCCGAAGAGCGCTCCATACAGGGGCGAGGGCTCCACCAGCGCGCAGGGGATCTCCCGCACGCCGTAATACAGCGACATGGCCAGGCGATGCAGGCCGTCCACCACGCGGTACTCCCTGTCCATGATGATGGGATAGGCGGGATCGAACCCGCGCCGCGCGAAGCCCGCCGCCATTTCGTAAAAGCGCTCCAGGCGGCGGCGCGCCGTTTCGGGGCTGCTGAAGACCGACTGCGTCTTCAGATAGATCTCCCGGCCCTGGTCAACGCCGCCGCACGCGGCGATCTCGCGGCCCTCCAGGGCGGCGTAGCGCACGGCGATCCAATAATCCTCCAGGGACTGGCGCGCCATGATCTCCGCGACGGCGATGCGCCGGGGCGGATCGCTCTGCCCAAAGGCCAGGGAGAACAGCCAGGGATAGATCCACACGCACTCGCCGGGCCAGGTCGCTTCCACCAGGCGGCGGATCTCCGGCTCGACGGCCTCGTGCACGGCGATGCAGACCATGGGCCGATCCCGCCGGGCGAGCACGCGCTCCGGAAGCCGCGGCCATTCCACGACCTCCAGGCCGTTCCACCATTCGCCGCCGCCCTTGGTCACCGCGCAGCACAGAAGGCAGCCCTCCTCGCCCCGCCTCCGCAGGATCTCGTAAAACGTGCGCGCCACGAAGCCCGTGCCGTAAAGGACCACGCCCTTTTCCCGCATGCGCCGCAGCAGCTCCGCGCCGTCCATGGCCTTCCTCCTCTCCACTCGCGCCCCGGGGCCGGCTAGAGCAGCCGGATATCCGAGACCGGGTGCGTCTTGCGCTGCCCGGGCGGGGGCAGGCGCATGTAATCTCCGAATTTGAACCTCAGGTACCCGTCCGCGTCCGCGACGCCCGGGAAGGTGATCCCCTCGAAGACCACCAGTTCCTCTCCCTCGTACCACCGCCGCAGATAGCCCCAGGCGCGGTTGGGCGTGGGAAACATGAGGATGCGCACCCAGGGCGAATTCCGCCTGCGCGCCCGGGCGATCATGCCCTCGTAATGGGCGAGGATCCGCTCCTCGGGGACGCGGTCCACCAAACGGTACACGGCGCGGCGCAGGGGGCTTCTGTCCGCCACCTTGCCGACTTTCGCCCACAGGGCCTTGCGCACGAGAAAACAGTGCAGGTTGACGAAGGCACGCCCCGCGAGGCTCCGCGGCACGGCGTCCAGGGGGAACACGTCGATGAACACGCCCTGTTCGTAGGGCATGTGTTCCTGGTGCTCGCGCAGAAAGAGCGTGTCCCGGCGGCGGAGCTTGCCGTAACCCCAGCGGTAGCCGGGGGTCTCGGCGTGGTCCTGGAAATAAAAGCGGCTCTGGTCCAGCTCCGTTTGGCAGGCCTCGCGGAAGCGCTCGTACTCGCCGCGGAGCATGGCCACGTCCGCGTCGTCGTCCCAGGGGATGAAGCCCTTGTGGCGCACGGCCCC
>CACZOT010000393.1 GCA_902782795.1 uncultured Eubacteriales bacterium
AAAGCCCTAAAAACTGCGCCCCGGAGAGAGCGTCTCTCCGGGGCGCACTTTTTATCCACGGTGTTTTTTCGGTGGCTGGGCGACCAGGTGCAGGATGGACCCGAGCCCGACCACGATAAAGGGCACTGCCTCCAGCGCGCGCACGGTCCTGAGCACGAAGAAGCCTTCGCGCAGATACCCGTATACGCCCAGGCCCGCGCAGCCGATCAGCAGCCAAAGGCTCGCCGCGCGCTTCTTGCGCAGACCGATCGCGAGCGCGCCAAGAGCGACGCAGCAGACAAGGTAGAGCGGCGCACGGAAGATCGACCAATCAATGTAGCTGATTACGCGGCAAACGGGCACTTTTTCGCCGATGGCCATATCGAAGAACATCCTGAGAGGCCCTGCCATGGCGTCAATGCGGATGTAGAGCTCGTACAGCGGCCAGGCGATGAGCCCCAACCCGCCCAGGAGCTTGAGCCGCAGCGCCTCCCGGCGCAGGGGCGAGCGCTTCCTTCGCCCGGGGTTGCTTTTGTCTTTCATGGCATCGTTCCTCAGCCCAGGTCGAAGGCATCGTCAAGCAGGGCCGCGGGCGTATCGAAGCCGTCCGTCTCGAAGACGACGAGCTCGTTCTCGCCCTCGCGCAGGAACGGTGCGGGCGCGTAGGCGCTTCTCTGCGGGCCGACCTCCCAGTAGCGGCTAAGCGGCCTACCATTGAGGAAGATCACGCCCTTTTTGAAGCCGGGGAGCTTTATGAAGGTATCCTTCGGCGCGCCATCGATGGTGAAGGCGCCGCGCAGGAAGACGGGCGCGCCGTCAAAGGCCGGGACGCCGTCCGTATAGCGCAGGCGGCTCAGATCATCCAGCGGCAGGGGATAGGCCTGCCAGTGATAGATGTACTGCTGGCCCAGGCGGATGCCCTCGCTCACACCTTTCCATTCGTGCATGTGGTAGCCGTAGTTCGTGCGTCCCATGTTCTCGACCAGCACGTCCAACTGGAGGCCCTCCTTGGGCACGGCCACGGGGACCGGCGTGGGCTTTTCATCCACGCGGTACTGGATGCCGCGCATTTCGCCGTTGACGAAGATATGGGCCCTGTCCCGTGGCTCCTGCACGATGACGGGCAGCTCCTCGCGCGGGCCTCGCACCTGGGCGCGGTAGAGGATGTAGCCGTACCCCTGGCCGAGCTTTTCCATGGGCTCCGGGCAGGTGCAGGCGACAGGCGCGGACAGGGCGTCCAGATTGTCGAACAGGCGCGCGGACTGTGTGAAACGCACCTCTCCGTAGCGCGCTTTGGGCATGCGCTCGGGCACCTCGATCTCGGGGATGGGGGCGAATTTCGCCACCGTCTCGCGGAAGAGACGCCACTTCTCCGTGAGATCGCCGCACTCGTTCACGGGCGCGTCGTCGTCATAGCTGGAGACGGTGGGCTGGTAGACGTCGTAATTGTACGCGCCGTTCATGAAGCCGAAATTCGTGCCGCCGTGGAACATGTAAGCGGAAACGCTCGCGCCCGTGGCGAGGATCTGTCCCAGAGTATCGGCGGCGTCCCTGGGATCGCGCGAATGGTGCTCCTCGGTCCAGTGGTCGAACCAGCCGTTCCAGTATTCGCAGCACATGAGCGGCCCGTCCGGCTGTCTCTCGCGCAGCTTGGCGAATTCGCTCTCTACGCGCGAGCCGAAATTCCCGGTGCGGTGCACGCCCTCGATGGTGCCGCCGGTGAGCATGAAATCCGTGGGGCCGTCGCTGGTGAAGAGCGGAACGTCCGCCCCGCGGGAGACGAGGGCGTCCCGCACCCAGGAGATATACTCGCTGTCGTCGCCGTAGGAGCCGTACTCGTTCTCCACCTGCATCATGAGGATGGGGCCGCCGTTCGTGGAGAGAAGCGGCCTGAGGCGGCGCATGAGCTCGTCAAAGAAGCGGCCGACGGCGGCGAGATAGCTCTCGTTCATGCAGCGCAGGCGGATATCCGGCTCGGTCAGCAGCCACCAGGGCAGCCCGCCAAACTCCCATTCCGAGCAGATGTACGGCCCTGGCCGCACGATGGCCCAGAGGCCCACTTCCTGCGCAGTGCGCAGGTATTCCTCAATATCCAGCATGCCGGAAAAGTCGAATTCGCCCTTTTTCTTTTCATGGGCGTTCCAGGCGACGTAGGTCTCCACGGCGTTGAAGCCGCAGGCCTTGAGCTTGAGGAGCCTGTCGCGCCAGTATTCCCTGGGCACGCGGAAATAATGGATCGCGCCGGCGATGAAGCGGAACGGCGCGCCGTCCAGGGTGAAGCCTTCCTTTTCGATGGCGAGAAGGTGTCTATCCATAGTCAGCACAACTCCTTTGCGAAAAAACCGCGCATGGTGTAGAATATCTCCGATACCAGTATACCGCAGGCTGCGCCAAAAGAAAAGCGCCGGGGAGGGAGAATATCCGCATGATCTTAACCAATGCCCTGCGCCTGCTCCATCAAGCGGGAATCGAATTCCGCACAGCGGAATACCCCGTCGTCGAAGGCGATTATGACGGCGGCCACGTGGCGGATCTCATCGGCCTTCCGCGCGAACAGGTCTTCAAGACCCTGGTGACGCGCGGCGCCAAAGGGGAATGCTTCGTGTTCGTCGTTCCCGTCTGCGAGGAGCTGGATCTGAAAAAGGCCGCGCGGGCGGCGGGGCGGAAGTCCATTGAAATGCTGCCCCTGCGGGACCTCACGCCAACGACGGGTTACGTCAGCGGCGGCTGCTCGCCTGTGGGCATGAAGAAAAAACTCCCCACGGTGATTGACGAGACTGCTCAGCTCTTTGACGAGATCGCCGTCAGCGCCGGCATGCGCGGCCTGCAGCTGATCCTTTCGCCGGACGCGCTTGCCGCCTTCGTTGGCGCTTCCTTTGCGGACATCACCTGAACCCCGAAAAAACAGGAGCCCTCCGAGGACCGGAGGGCTCCTGCTTTTTCGCGCATGGCGTTTACTTGGCGGGGACGAGGGTGATGAGTGTATCCTCGGCGTCCTGCCACTCGAGCTTGCCGTCTTTCCAGGCGAAGGTCTCGTCGGTGGACATGGCGACCGTGGCCACGCCGTCGGCGTAGGTGTAGGGGTAGGTGTTCTCCTGGTCGTACTCGTCGAC
>CACZOT010000394.1 GCA_902782795.1 uncultured Eubacteriales bacterium
GGACGATACAACTTTTTCCTTGAAATCGGAAGCCTTTGTTTGGTACAATATCCCTGTTTCGACGACAAGGAGGATGGTCAATCCATGGCGACTTTTGCGGAACGGTTGACCGCCGCGCGGAAAGCGGCGGGCATGACGCAGGAGCAGCTGTCCGAGGCGGTTCATGTAGCCAGAAATACAATTTCCAATTGGGAACGCGGCCAGCGGCAGCCGGATCTGGAGACCCTGCGTCTGCTTGGCAAGGTGCTGCATACAGATTTTCTGGCCGGCCAGGAGCCGATCAGCGAAGCCCCGGCCGATGTTGACGCGGCCTCCGGGCAGGACCCGCAGAAGTCCGCCCCGAAGAAGAGGCGCTGGCCGATCGTCGCCGCGGTATTGGCCGTGATTGCGCTGGGCGTGGTGCTGTGGCTTGCGCTGGGGAATGGAAAGACGTCCTCTTACGAGCCCGCCGCGCGGCTGGCCGATGAGACCGGCCAATTATCCATCGAGTTTTTCCAGAAGCCCGTACAGCAAGCGGACGGCATGCCGTACCTCGCTTACAGCTTCGATACCAGCACGGAGATGGACAACGGACAGAGCGTCTTTTTCTATACCTTCCATTTCCGTGAAACCAACGGGCTTCTGTTCAAGATCAAGAGCGCGGTCGTATACAGTTTTACTCCCATCGAAGTGTTTACGGACGCCTTCTCCTCCGAGCGCCTGACGGAATACGGCATTGCCGCCGAGATCCCCGCGTATGGGGAGTGGTCGCTCGGCGGCGGTTTCCCGTCCCAGCCCTATCGCGGCGTGGCGATCATCCTCTATGGAGAGGACGAACAGGGGACCGAGATGGAATTCCACGGGTTCATCGAATATCCAGGGGAATCGGCCGCCGAACCGCAGCCGTAACGAGCGCCATCCCGCCGGCCTCCGCCAGGAGGCCTTTTTTTGCGAAAAACGGGCGATGTCCCGCTTTGTGGCGCGAATGTCCCGCTTTGTGACGTGACTTTTTTGCTCCGCCGCCCTACGATAGTATCCGGGTAGAAATGAATCACGAAAGGCGGTTACGGTATGGCAGACTATTGCGATTATGAACTCCATGTGCGCGGGACGAAGAAAGCGGCCCTGATGGTTTACGCCGTTATGCGCAGCGCGGACCTCAAGACGATTAAGTATGAAGGCGGCGCCGACGACGAATACACCCTTCACTTCGACAGCTGCTGCAAATGGGAGCCCGACGCCTATTGCGATCGGGAATGGGACGGCAAGGCCGCCGATCTGACCGGCATCGGGGAACAATCCATGCGAGAGGAGCAGGGCGTGGAAGAATTCACGGGGTACCGCCTGGAGGATATGTCCGGAATGTTCCATTGTGAAATTGAGATCTACGCCGCCAGCCCCGAGGAAGGCTGGTGCTCATTCGCGCACTACAAAGACGGCGAAACGCTGGAGAGCGAATTCATGGGCGAGGGCATGGAAGACTACGACGAGGAAGAACCCGAAGAGGAAGCGGGGGAAGCCGAAGGGGAAGAAGCGCGGGATTTCCGGGAAAGGTTCAGCTTCTGAACCGGCCTCCCTCCCGAATCTGCGCGAAGAGCGTCTCTCCTTGCGCTGACTGAGCACGCCTCGACGTCCGCCGGGGCGGACACGGGGGGAAGCGGAGCCTTCCGGAGCACCGGAGGAGGGCTCCGCCGCGTATCGCATCGCTGTTCCCAAACCGCAAAGGGCCCGGACGTCCTCGCGAGAGGAGATCCGGGCCCTTGGTTTGTGCAAGCTCTCCGGGGGCCAATGTCCCCGACGGAAAAAAGGCGGCCTCCGGAACGCTCCGGAGGCCGCGCGGGGTTACCGATGGGAGGATTACTCGTAGAGGACGGTCACGTTGGAGAACTCGACGTCGGCGATGGTGCCTTCCGGCATATCGGCGTTGTCGATGGTGACTTCGCCGGCGAGGACCTGGGCGAACAGCGCCTGGTAATCCTCAACGGTGAAGCTCTCGAGAGACCAGGTCTCGACGGGCAGGCCAACGGCGTTGTTCTCAACGCCCAGGCTCTGCGGGATGCCGCCGATCTCGGCCCAGGTGCCGTCGTAGTTCTTGCCGACGGCCCACTCAGTGGCCTCGCAGATGCCCTTGAGGGCGGAGGTCACGACGGTGTCGGACAGGAAGCTCTGGTCGACGTCCACACCGATGACGGCCGCGTCATTGGCGGAGGCGGCGGCGGTGATGGAATCGAACATGGGGCCGCCGCAGGCGAAGACGATCTCGGTGCCGTTCTCGTACCAGCCGGAGATCTGGGTCTGCAGCTCGCTGGAGGCCTGGAAGGACGCGCCGTACTGCCAGGAGTAGCGCACTTCGACCTGCTCGCCCAGCTCGGCGGCAGCGGCGTTCGCGCCCTGCACATAGCCGTAGCCGTAACGGCAGCAAGCAGCGTTGGTTCCGCCGCCACCACCGGAGAAGCCCAGCTTGGTGTAGCCTTCCTTAACGACAGCGTAGCCCGCGAAGTAGCCGGCCTGCTCTTCCTTGAAGGAGATGGGGGCGACGTTGGTGAGCACGTTGCCAGCCTCGTCGGCGAGCGGCCAACCATCGATGAACACGAAGTTGACGTCCGGATACTCGGCGGCGATCTTGGTCAGAGCGGCGCCCTGCATGAAGCCGGCGGCCACGACAACCTTCGCGCCGGAATCGCAGGCGGCCTTCATGGCGTCGTAACGGTCGTCATCGGTCGCTTCGGAATCGTTGGCGGGCTTGTAGTACTTGTAGGACAGGCTGTTGGCGTTGGCGTACAGCTTCACGCCGTCGTAGGTGCCCTGGTTGAAGGACTTGTCCTTCAGAGAGCCGACGTCGGTGACGAACGCGAGCTCGTAGGTGCCGTCTTCAGAGGTCATGGTATCCGGGATGTCGTCGGGGTTGACGGCGTCCGCGAACGCCACGCAGCCGAGAAGCGCGATGGCCAGCAGGATCGCAAGAAGCTTTTTCAAGGGAATCTGCCTCCTTTGCAATTTGGTTCCGGGACGCTGCCCGTACCATACAAAAATTATAGCAGATGCGCCCAGCGATGAAAAGGGGAGAAAGGGAAATTTAATATGGGCAGGGCGTTGACAGAGAAGAGGACAGGCGTTAAAATTGTATCAATGATATGATACAGTGATACAGAGGAGATGACTCCGCTTGGATCATTCCTTCCGCAGCGACGCGCCCCTCTATCCGCAGATCGCGGCCTGGCTCAAGAGGGCGATCGTGGACGGCGCCTTTCCCGCGGGAGAGCGTCTCCCCTCCATCCGGGAGCTCGCCCTGCGCCTCTCGGTCACGCCTAACACCCTGCAGCGCGCCCTGCAGCTATTGGAAAGCGAAGGGCTGATCTACACAGAACGCACCAACGGCAAGTTCGTCACGGGGGACGGCGCGCGCCTCGCGAAGCTGCGCGAGGAGCTCCTGCGCGGGCAGGTTCGCACCCTTGCCGACGATTTGCGCCGCTGCGGCTACACGAAGGAGGAGGTAATCGTATGTCTGGCTGCGGAATGGGAGAAATGACGATGGCGGTGTCCGCGCGCGGCCTGGCCGCGTCCTACGGGAAGCGGGACGCCCTGCGCGGCGTCTCGCTCGACGCGCCCTCCGGCAGCATAACCGCCCTGTGCGGAGCGAACGGCAGCGGAAAGACCACGCTTTGCAAGGTGCTGGCCGGGCTCATCCAGCCGCGCCGGGGCGAGGCGCGCATCCTGGGACGGACGGATACCTGGGCCGCCAAGGCGGACGTGTGCTACCATTCCGCGAGGCCCTTCTTCGAGCCGGGGCAGAGCGTGCTGGGCCTGGCGCGGGAGACCGCCCGCCTGCGTGCGCGCTACGATCTGCCCCTGTGCCAAGCCCTGCTGGAGCGCTTCGCCATTCCCGGGGACGAGCGCCTGGGCGCGCTCTCCAAGGGGCGCCTGGCCCTGGCGATGTTCTGCGTGAGCCTCGCCCAGGACGCGCGCGTGTACCTCCTGGACGAGCCCTTCGGCGGCATCGACCTCAAGACGCGCGACCAGATGCGCGAGGCACTGCTCGCCCGCGTGGACGAGGGACGCGCCTTTCTGGTCTGCACGCACGAGCTGGGCGAGATGGAGGGCCTCTTCGACCGGCTCGTCGTGCTGCGGGAGGGGAAGACCATCTGCGAAGGCTGGGCCGACGACCTGCGCGAGGAGCATGGCTGCTCCCTCGCCGACCTGCTGAGGGGGTTTTTGTGATGCTCGGGAACATGCTTCGCTATGAGCTGGAGCGCTACGCGCGCCCCTTCGCGCTGTACCTGTGCGCCGCCGCGGCCCTGGCCCTCTTCGGCGGCCTGCGCCCCGGCGGGCTCCCCTTCGACGCCGTGGTGGAGTTCTACCTGTTCTTCTTCGCCGCCGCCGCGTATATGCTCGTGCGCTTCTGGCGCGTGCAATGCGGCGCGGAGGCGGAACGGGTCTTTTCCGCGCCGCTGTCCCCGGAGGCACAGACGGCGAGCCGCTTTTGCGCGCTGTTGATCGCTTCCGCGGCATCGACCCTGGCGCTGCTCCTCTCTCTGCGCGCGCAGGGCGGGCCGGGCATGAGCGCCCTGGTGCGCGCGCTTTCGCCGGCGACGTTTCTGTTCCTCTGGGCCGCCGTGGCCTTGTCCCAGTTCGCATTCGTCTCTCAGGGAGCGCTCGTGCTCGTCCTCTCGGGGCTCGCGCCCTTCCGGAGGCGACGGCTCGTCTGCGCCGTCGTCTTCGCCGCCGCCCTGTATGGTCTCCGGGAGCTGGCCGGCGCCGCCCTGCAGAGGGCCGTGCCCGGCAGCCTGATTCTCGAGGCCTCGGGGAGAATACGTCTCAGCGCCGACGTGAACGTCCCGGCCAGTTTCGGCCTCTCACTGAGCGCGTGCGTCTGGGAGGCGGCGACTCTGCCGATCATCATCGCCATATGCGCGCGCCTGACCCGCACGCGCCTGACGATCGCCGGTTAAAGGGCGAAATTCCTCCTTTTCAAAACCTCCGCGCTTTGATATACTATATATATGTTTGTACCCCCGCGCTCCCGGCAAGGGTGGCGGGGGTTTTGCGGATGTACGGGGAGGAGAACCCTCTTCCCGAGAACGCGCGATAGGGGGTAGGAATTTGGCAAGCGAATACGCCATCGAGATGCTGGGCATCACGAAGCGCTTTCCCGGCATCGTCGCCAACGACAACATCACCCTGCAGCTGCGCAAGGGAGAGATCCACGCGCTGCTGGGCGAGATCGGGGCGGGCAAATCGACCCTGATGAGCGTCCTCTTCGGGCTGTACCAGCCGGAGGAGGGCATCATCAAAAAGGACGGCGAGGTCGTCAGGATCGCCTCGCCCAACGACGCGACCGCCCTGCACATCGGCATGGTGCACCAGCACTTCAAGCTGGTGGACGTCTTCAC
>CACZOT010000395.1 GCA_902782795.1 uncultured Eubacteriales bacterium
AAAAATAACACAGGCCGGGTTTCCCAAACGCCCGGGAAGCGGTATACTATTGGAAAGGCTTCGCGGAGACGGCCTCGTCCGCCTCCGCGCGGCCGAGTCGGAGGGAATAGAAAGATGCGCAAAGAGGATGTTCGCCGTGTGTTGGACGCGCTGATCGCGCTCTATCCGGAGGCCGCGGCGGAATTGCACTTTACCAACCCGTTTGAGACGCTGGTTGCGACGATCCTGTCCGCTCAGTGCACGGACAAGCGCGTGAATATGGTCACGGAAAAGCTGTTCGCCGCTTATCCAGACGCCTTCGCCATGGCAAAGCTGACGCCGGAAGAGTTGGAACCCTGGATCCGCGAATGCGGTCTGTATCACAACAAGGCCAAGAACATCGTGGCCGCGAGCCGAATGCTGGTGGAAGAGCATGAGGGCAGGGTCCCCTCGACGCGGGAAGAGCTCATGAAGCTCCCGGGCGTGGGGCAGAAGACCGCCGGCGTTGTGCTGCTCGCCGCGTTCGGGGACGATCAGATCCCCGTGGATACGCACGTCTTCCGCGTCGCGAACCGCATCGGCCTGTGCGCGGAGACGACCGCGGAGAAGACCGAGATCGCCCTGCGCCAAGTCCTTCCCAAGGAGATGTGGTCTCACGCGCATCATCTGATCATTTGGCACGGGCGGCGCTGCTGCTCGGCGCGGAAGCCCGCCTGTGAGCGCTGTCCGCTGCGGGAGAGGCTCTGCGCCTATTACGCTCAGGAAAACCGATAAGGAGAATGGTATGGCTCTGTTTGTTGACGTTGTGAAGATCCTTGTCAAGGCCGGAGACGGCGGTAACGGCTGCGTCTCCTTTCACAGGGAGAAGTACGTGCAGGCCGGCGGTCCGGACGGCGGCGACGGCGGCCGCGGCGGGAACATCGTGTTCGTGGCCTCGGAGCGCATGCACACGCTCATGGATTTCCGCTTCGAGCGCAAGTTCTACGCCGAGAGCGGCGCGGATGGCTCCGGCAACCGCTGCAAGGGAAAATCCGGCGCGGATACCGTCATCGAGGTGCCGCCGGGAACCATCGTGCGCGACGCAGAAACGGGGCGTCTCCTGCTGGATCTGTACAAGCCCGAGGAGCGCAAGGTGCTTCTCTACGGGGGAAACGGCGGCTTTGGCAACATGCACTTCGCGACGCCCACGCGCCGCGCGCCGAATTTCGCCAAGCAAGGCATCAAGACGCAGCCCCGGCAAGTGACGCTCGAGCTGAAATCCATCGCGGACGTGGGCTTGGTCGGCTTCCCGAACGTGGGGAAATCGACCATCCTTTCCGTGGTGACGAGCGCGCGCCCGAAGATCGCCAATTACCACTTCACTACGCTCCAACCGAACCTCGGCATCGTGCGGCAGGATGAGGACAGCTTCGTCCTGGCAGATATTCCCGGTCTGGTGGAAGGCGCGGCGGAGGGCGTCGGCCTGGGGCACGATTTCCTGCGCCATGTGGAGCGCACGCGCATGCTCATCCACGTGCTCGATATTTCCGGAAGCGAATCGCGCGATCCGCTCGAGGATTTCGACGCCATCATGAAGGAACTCAAGCAGTATGGCAATCTCGCCACACGGCCAATGATCGTCGCGGCCAACAAGACCGACCTTCCTGGGAGCGAGGAGAACCTCGCGCGGCTCCGGGACAAGCTCTCGGGCACGGGCGTTGAGATCTATCCTGTCTCCGCAGCCACGCGAAAGGGGTTCCCCGAGCTCATGCGCGCCGCAGCGGCCATGCTCCGGCAGCTTCCTCCGCCCGAGCCCTTCTTCGAGGAGGAGGACCTTCTTGTGGAAGAGGGCGAACCCTTCGTTGTGGAGCGGGCCGAGGACGGCGCCTACGAGGTCTCCGGCCCGGCCATGGAGCATCTCATGGGCAGCGTCAATTTCGACGACGACGAATCCATGAATTTCTTCCACCGCGCGCTGCGCCGCCTGGGCGTCATAGACGAACTGCGCGCGCAGGGGGCGGGCGAGGGCTCGACCGTGCGCATAGACGATATGGAATTCGATTTCGTGGACTAAGCGACCGAATAACGGGAGGAAACCAACATGACCACAAAACAGAGGGCGGCGCTCCGCTCTATGGCGAACACCTTGGAACCCGTCCTGCAGATCGGCAAGGACGGCATCAACGACAACCTGGCCAAGCAGGCCTGGGACGTGCTTGAGGCGCGCGAGCTGATCAAAGTGAACGTGCAGAAAAACGCCCCTATGACCGCGCGCGAGGCCTGCGACGAACTGTGCGAGCGCGTACATTGCGAGCCGGTGCAGGTCATCGGCAGCCGCTTCGTCGTGTATCGCCAGGCACGCAAGGATTCCAAGATCCGCCTTGAGGATCTCTGATCCGCAAGGACGCGCCCGTTCAGCCGCAGAGCCGGACGGGCGTTTTTTTCGTTGCCAGGCCTCGAAGGCCACGAAAAACCTGCACAATTGAGCAGAACAGCAGGACTGGGCTGCGTGTCACGACCCAGCCCAAGCCCAGCAAAGCCCCGCTGCCCAGGCAGCGCCGTCTTTCTCCATGGGGAGCGGGGGAGACGAGCGCGGCCAGCAGACGGCGCAAAACGCGCTTTGGTGCGGTACGCTCCTCCGCTTTGGGAACGGGGACGCCTGATTCGACCCATAGCAGAGCGAGTGCGGACGCGCCGATGACGCGCACCGCGGCCAGAGCCTCGTCCTTTGGAGGTTTGCCAGCGGGACAGAGCGAACAGAGCACGCAGGCCTCCGCGCCTTCCTCACGTTGCCTGCGCGCCGCTCGGGCCAGGTCCGCCGCGGCTACAGCCCCGGCCTCCGGGTGCCGCAGGACCATCTCCACCCAGACGAGCCGCCCCTCTTCGCGGCAGAGGAAACCGCCTGCACGCGGCTCGATCTCCTGCAGGGTAAAACATTTGGACAAAATCGCGCGGATTGTCCCGATCGCCTCGCTTTCCGGGGAGAGGGAGAGGTCCCGCTGTGCTTGTATGGCATTTTTGTAGGAGGTTTCCTGCGCCCGTCTGTGAACAAACTTTGGTCTTTTATGAAATCTTCGCAGGGCCTCCGCCAATGCCGCGGCCGTCGCGACAGCCGCTGTCAGGGAAAGCCAGCCGACGCCGGTGTTGGCCTTGTAATACCAGTATAGCGCCGCGATGCCAGCGATCCCCAGGACGAGCGTATCCCAAACGCGCATGCGATCACCTTCCTTCGGGAAGAATCTGCCCGGAAAACCGCGGGATATGCAATTCTCTCCGCGCACGGCTTTTCCAGAAGGGCAAAACATGATATAATACATGTACAGGAACCGTTTGTCGAAGATTTCGGACCCGCGTCGGGTCGGAATGGAGTAAGAGCATTGATCAGGACGGGCATACTGGGCGGAACGTTCGATCCTATCCACAAGGCGCATACGTCCATCGCGATGCTGGCCAAAGAGGCGCTGGCTCTGGACGAGATCTGGCTCCTGCCGGACGGGGACCCGCCGCACAAGCGCATCCAGGCCGGCGGAGAGGATCGCCTGCGCATGGCGGAGCTCGCCGCGCGCGGCTATCCTGGCTTCCGGGCCATCGATATCGAGGTGCGCCGCCAGGGAACGACCTATACGGTCGATACCCTGCGCCAGTTGCGCGCCGAATCGCCGGAGCG